>JAPMTY010000017.1 GCA_026552835.1 Candidatus Methanoperedens sp. | reverse complement strand
TTTCTCGGTTTCCAGGCTCTTTATGAGTGACATTATCCATTCCCTGCCGCTTTCTTTTGGCGAGATCGAAGCTTTTGCTTTCAAATAGCTCACGGGAAGTGATTTTTCATTCTCGAAAAATGAAGCAAGTACAGGATTCTTGTTAATATTCTCAACCGCTTCAGGATGCTTTGATATCCATTTTACTGCCAGATCAAAAACGTTGAGTTTTATCTGCGAACCGAACTCTTCAAACTCAAGAAAGGGAAGCATTTTTATGCTATTCTTGACGTTTTCAAGACTGTAAATAGTTTTAATATCGCCTTCAGTTACATAAACAGGACGCTTTACGGTTTTTTCCTTTTCATTCCAGTAATGTTTCCTGATCTTTTCCGGAAGGTCATCCACGTTAAGCTTATCTGATTGATTATACAGATGTGCTGTCAATACCAGTTCCGTTATTAAGAATTTATCATCCGTCATATTTAAACTTCATTATTACGTCATGAAATATGATATAGTTAACTCAAATGGATGAGATTTTGTGTCAGATTTCAAGTTCTCCGCTCAGTAAAGAATAAATACCTTCATGGAATTGTTTGATGCATTCATCACGATTGATAATTAATATGTAATATAAATATTCTAATATTTTGGAGAAAGGAAATGAAAGAAATACGAATACATGGTCGCGGTGGACAGGGTTCCGTGACTGCCGCTGAACTACTTGCAGTTGCCGCATTCGAGGATGGAAAATACAGCCAGGCTTTTCCCGCGTTCGGTGTTGAAAGAAGGGGTGCTCCTGTAACGGCATTCATGCGTCTTGATGATAAACCCATCCGATTGCGCAGTCAGATATATGAACCGGACTATGTGATAGTGCAGGACGCCACACTCGTAGATGTGGTCAATGTCGCTGCCGGCGCCAAGCCGGACGGATTTATTATAATAAACACTGAAAAAAAATCGGATTCCTTCAATCTGAATACAAAAGCCAGAGTAAAAACGCTTGATGCCACAAAACTTGCCATGGACATAATAGGAAAACCCATCGTTAATACCATTCTTGCAGGCGCTTTTGCCGGTGTCTCCGGGCTTATCAATCCCGAATCCATTAAAAATGCGGTTATGGAACGCTTCCCGGGAAAAGTCGGAGAAAAAAATGCACAGGCTATACAGGCTGCGTTTGACCTCATGGAGGCCCAGCGATGAAGCTTATAATCAAGACCGTGACCAAGCCTGGAAGCACGCGGGCAAACAAAACGGGAGCATGGCGGTCCTTCATGCCTGTTTTTGATCATAAGCTATGCAGCAAGTGCGGGATATGTGCGATGTATTGTCCAGAAGGTATAGTCTATAAATTAGAAAATGGTTATTTTGAGCCTGATTATGAATACTGTAAAGGATGCGGCATTTGTGCAAACGAGTGCCCGAAGAAAGCAATAACAATGGTGCTGGAGGGAAAATGAGAAAGAGAATGGTCGTTGTAGAAGGTTCGTATGCAGTAGCTCATGCAGTCAAGGTATGCAAACCAAATGTGATATCAGCATATCCTATCACTCCTCAGACGCATATTGTGGAAGACCTGGCACAGTTCCATGCCGATGGTGAGATAAATTGTGAGTATATGAATGTAGAATCAGAGTTCTCAGCTATCTCGGCTTTGATAGGAGCAAGCGCAGCCGGGGCAAGAACATACTCATCAACCACGTCACAGGGACTTGCGCTTATGCATGAAGCATTGTTCAATTCCTCTGGCATGCGCCTACCCATTGTTATGACAGTCGTGAACCGCGCGCTGTCAGCTCCGATCAATATCTGGAACGACCAGCAGGACTCAATATCACAGAGGGACACAGGCTGGATTCAGCTTTATGCAGAAGATGTCCAGGAGTCGGCGGATATGACCCCGCAGCTTTATAAACTCGCAGAAGACGAAGATGTCTTGCTTCCTGCAATGTCCTGCATGGACGGATTCATCCTTTCACATGTTTATGAACCCGTGATCTTACTTGAGCAGAGCCTCACGGACGAATTCCTTCCGTCGTATGACCCTGAGTTCGTGCTTGATACCAAGAATCCGATGTCCTTCGGGGCCTTTGCTGATCCCAGCACATACACGGAATTCAGGTACAAACAGGAAAAAGCCATGGGAGTTGCATTAGAGAAGATAGAGAAGATCGCTAATGAATTCAAGGACATATATGGCCGATATTATGGCGGTCTTATAGACGGCTATGTACTTGACGACGCCGAGATCGTAATAATGGCGATGGGTTCTGTCATAGGAACTATAAAAGATACTATTGATAACCTTCGAACTGAAGGAGAAAGCGTGGGTCTTCTTAAAGTAAGGTCTTTCAGGCCTTTCCCGGTCGAAGCCATAAGAAAAGCCCTGAAAAATGCAAAGATAGTTATTACTCTTGATAAGAATATTTCAGTCGGAAAGAACGAAGGCGCCTTATGCACTGAAGTCAAAGCGTGTCTATACAACACAGACAACCGTGTTCCTGTGATCGGTTTCATGCTGGGGCACGGAGGCCGTGACATTCCCATGCAAATGATAAAGAAAATAATCAATAAGGCAAAACTTGTCGAAAAAGGTATATTTATAGAGAGTGAATTTGCTGACCTGCGGGAGGACCTGGCATGAGCCTCCTTAAACCCGGACACCGTGGTTGTGCTGGCTGCGGCGATGCTCTTGCGGGAAAATTCGTACTTGATGCACTTGGCGAGGATGTAATTGTTGTCAGCCCCACAGGCTGTCTTGAGGTATTTACAACGCCCTACCCTGAATCAGCATGGGGCGTACCCTGGGTACATTCACTTTTTGAGAATGCAGCAGCTGTGGCTTCAGGTGTTGAAGCGGCTCTTAAGGCCCTTGGCAGGAAGAATAAAACAAAGATCGTAGCAATAGGCGGAGACGGCGCCACACTTGACATCGGTTTACAGGCAATATCAGGCGCATTTGAACGGGGTCATGATTTTACTTATATCTGTGTGGATAATGAAGCTTATATGAATACGGGCATCCAGCGAAGCGGCGCGACTCCATTATACGCAAACACTACCACAAGTCCTCCCGGCAAGATATCTTCCGGAAATCCCTTTTATAAAAAGAACATGCCCGCAATAATCGCAGCACATGGGTCGCCATATGTGGCTACGGCATCGATCGCCTACGCGCCGGATATGATGAAAAAAGTGAAAAAGGCAGCCGAAATAAAAGGACCAACTTATGTTCATGTTCATGCGCCATGCTCCACAGGTTGGAAGTTTGATGGTTCAAAGACCATTGAAGTGGGTAAATTAGCAGTTGAAACTGCATTGTGGCCATTGTATGAGATGGAAAATGGTGAAATTACAGCGGTCAGGAAGATCAAGAACAGGAAACCTGTTGAAGAATACCTGAAAGTGCAGGGGCGCTTCAAGCATCTTTTCACGATGGCGGGGGGCGAAAATCCCCAGATCAAAAAGATACAGGAGATTGCTGACCGTAATGTGAAGCAGTTCGGGCTTGAGTAGATCGTGGTAATTATAGCTATAAACTAATCAAATAAAACTATCTTTGCGTCCTTTGCGTCCTTTGCGGTGTATGAATTTTTCACCGCAAAGAACGCAAAGAGCGCAAAGTTTTCAAGATAATGAAAATCGCAAAAGCTTTCGCACCCGCCCATATTTCCGGAATTTTCATAATAGACATACGAAATGATGCCGCACTTTCAGGTTCTATGGGCTGTGGTATATGTCTTCAAAATGGGGCGGTAACAACTGTACGACCATCTGATGAAACAATTATCAAGATCAATGGCAAGATTTGCGAAGCTGCAACGACCCTTTCGGCAATAAAAAGCCTGACATCAAAACCAGTGTTAGTAGAGACAACTCTTGATATACCCGTAGGCTATGGGTTCGGAGCAAGCGGCGCCGGTGCATTAAGCGCAGCTCTTGCCCTGAATGAAGCATTATCCCTGGATTTGACCTTAAAAGATCTCGCTGGAGCGGCGCATTGCGCCGAAGTGACAAACTGCACAGGACTTGGAGATGTCACAGGAATGACATTCGGGGGCATCGTAGTCAGGAAAAAAGCCGGCGCCCCATTTATAGGGATAATTGATAAAATTCCCTGTTGCGATACTAAAATATCATGGATAAGCTTCAGTGAGATATCCACAAAATCGGTTTTAACTGATGAAATGAAAAAAAAGAAGATAAACAAAGCAGGGAAAGAAAAGCTCAAAGAACTCCTGAAAAAACCCACGCTTGAAAACCTTTTTTGCCAGTCCCGGTTATTCGCAACCGAAATCGGGCTCATGAGCCCGAAGGTGAAAGATGCGATCGAAGCAGTTGAGGCGGCAGGCGGCCTTGCAAGCCAGGCAATGCTTGGTGATACGGTTTTTGCCATGAACGATAACGGAGCTTTGTTGGAATTCGGGGAAGTCCATGAAAGCAGGATAAGTAATGCTGGAGCGCATTTGTTATGATATTCAGACAATATCATCAAATGTTAATAACTGCTTAAGAAACATAGCTGAAATTCTATTTTTTGTTTCACTTTTGAATTTCGTTTTGGCCAGAGTTGCTATTATTATTTTAGTATAGTTTTCAAGTATTTCATGTAGTATTCTGTCTTTATTTTCAAAAACTTCAAAAGAAGGATCTTTTTTTATTTCTTTAAAAGACTGCAGTGCGTAGCGAATCGAATCCGTCACTTTCTTTTCGTCAACCGTTTCCAGCCAGTTTCTAATGGTACTTTCGATTAATTTTTTTATTATTATATCATGTATTTCATAGTATTCTTGCTTTTCTTTTTGTTCTTCCAATGTTTTCTTAGTCTCTTCGATCGAACTCAAACAATCTAAACCGTTTTGTATTGAGTCGGTCATCGATAATTTATTTTTATCACGATATTCTTTTAACCGATCGAATGTGCTCTTGGATATTTTTATTGTGACAAACTCTGTAGGCATGTAATGAACATATTCATTTATAGTATAAATATGTAATTAGGATGTAACAGTTAAACTTAAGTAGTAATCAGGTAGAATTAATATGTAAATAGTGCACTTTACAAAACAAAAAATTGAGAGATAACCATGTTTACAGATAAAAGAAACAATACAGAAAAAACCCTTGCAGATTTTATTGCAGATATTCTTAATCAATCACCCACGAAATGTCTCTCCATAGAAGAGATTTATTTTAAAGTTGAGCAGCGTTGGGAGATACCCCAAGAATGGCATAAACCTATCCCACATGGCTCCGCCTTCAATAAACTTAATAGTAAGGGGTTGAACTGGAAAACTCTCTCCGATGAATCGCTTAAATCTATAGTTCCCACTGAACTCAAATGGAAAAATGAAGTAAGAAGGGCAAGACAGAGACTTATGGATCGCGGTTGGCTTGAGGAAAATGGGAAACGTGGTGTCTGGTGTCTTAATCAAAATGGACAAGAGGGTATTGATAATTATATAAATTATTAGACTTCTCCATTGTTGTTTCTTCGCCGGAAGTCTCTGATGGAATAGTCTATGTAGGTTCAAGGGATGGTAATGTTTATGATACCTGAAATCTGCGTTCATCTGCGTTTATCTGCGGTTTATTTTGTTCAAGAGTTGCTTTGGTTATTTAAGAAATTGACTGCAGATATTACTTCAAATGAGTTCCTTAAATTCTATAGAAAATTCGAAATTACTAAAAGATTTAACAATCGACACCCTTTGTGGTTGGCGTTGCGGATGCATTTGCTATGATTCCCAAAAACCATCCGAGATATGAATCCCTTATGACCCGCGAGTTGATCGTTGAAGGTGTCAGGAATGGAATTACGAGTACCCAGGGTTTGATAGCCCAGGGGCGCGGGGAAGCATTTGATTATTTGATCGGTGAAAAAAGCACTGACAGCGCATTGGCTGCTGAAAAAATAGCAGCTGCAGAGTTGCTTCTTGCAAAAAGACCGGTAATTTCCGTGAATGGGAACGCTGCAGCTCTAGTTCCTGCAGAACTCATAAAATTGGGCGAAATCGTGAACGCGCCTCTTGAAGTGAATTTATTTCACAGGACAGAAGAGAGGGTAAATAATATTTTCAAGCGCCTTAACTCGCTTGGAGCCCGAAATCTATGCACAAAATCTGATGCATTGATACCCGGTATTGATCATGAACGAGCAAAAGTGGATAGCGACGGGATATTGCGCGCTGATGTCGTGTTTGTGCCCCTTGAGGACGGAGACAGGTGCAAGGCGCTTGTGGATATGGGCAAAACTGTGCTAGCAATAGACCTCAATCCACTTTCAAGGACGGCGCAATGCGCAACTGTAACAATAGTGGATAATATTATCCGCGCTGTGCCTAATATTTCAAAATTTGCCGGGGAATTAAAAGGAATTCGAAAAGAAGAGCTTCGAGAGATCGTCAGGGGATATGATAATAAAGAGACGCTTGCTCTTGCTTTGAATGAAATTAAGAAAAATCTGGAATCTTTTTAATATAGAAATTCACCTATAATCATCCTGCAGCCTGCATTCGTGCGAGTGTGGATCTGATCTCGTTGATCTCATTATGAAGTTCACTTACCTCTTTCATGAACACTTCTTTGAAATCATCCCGCTGCATATGGATTTCATTCCTGACATCTTTGATCTCATTTTTTACATCATGAAATCCAGTTTTTATTTCCTCTTTAATATCATCAAAACCATTCCTGGTAATCTCAATATGCAAATCCTGCTTTCCGAGCATTTGATCTTGTTTATCGAGCATTTGATCCTGTTTATCAAGCATTTTATCAAACTTACCGCCCAGATTGCGATTCATTTCTCTCATGTATCTTCCGGCTGCGTCCATACGTTCATAGGTGGCATGAACAATATCTTCTTCCCGGATTATTGTAAAATCATTGAATTCACCCAGCGCTGGGGAAAACTCAACTATTGCCTCTTCAACTCTAATAGGATATTCTTTTATCTGGATTCTGGTAATAAACTTATCAAGCGAGTTACTTTTTCCTTCACATACGATCTTAACAGTATTATCCTCAAGGTTCTTTACCCATCCTTTTATATCCAGATCATAAGCTACCTCATCAATATAATCTCTAAATCCTGCTTTTTGTACGCGTCCTTTCAGAATAATATCTGCTCTTTTGATCATAATTTTCTTTTATTAACCTTGACTCTTCTATTTCAAGGATTATTCTTTTCCAGATTAATAAATGTAAGTATGCTTGCACAAATACATCTTTGAATTATTAGCTCAGCATCAACACTTTTTCCTGCCAATCGTTATATATCCCCACAATAATTTAAACCCGCATGCGAATCGCCCTAAAAATAGCCTATATTGGAACTGAGCATCATGGTTTTCAGGTGCAGTCCAATGCGAATACCATCGAAGGTGAACTTTTCAGGGCACTTTGTGAATTGAATATCATTAATGATCCAAATGAAGCAAAATATATAGCAGCAGGAAGAACCGATCGTGGAGTTCATGCGCTTGGGCAGGTGGTAGCATTTAATACGGAAAAACCGAACATTGCGGTGCCCAGCGCTATAAACAGCAGGCTGGACGGGACCATATGGGCATGGGCAAGAGCAGAAGTCTCTCCTGGTTTTGACCCGAGGCGCTTTGCAAAATACCGGGAATACATGTATATCATGTTCGGAAGGTATAACATTTCTATCATGAAGGAAGTTTCGCAACTTCTCATGGGGAAACATGATTTTTACAATTTCACAAAGAATGATAACGGACGCCGCACTATCTGCACTATTAAAATGATCGATGTGCACGAAGCCGGTGAATTTACTATTATCGATATAAAAGCGGACTATTTTTTCTGGCATATGGTACGTAAGATTGCAACTGCCCTGAGAATGGTGGGGACGGGAGAACGGGAAGCATCATGGTTTGAAAAAATGCTGCACCCATCCGAGTTCAGGGAAGGACTTCAACCTGCGCCAGCTTATGGATTGATTTTCAAGAACGTTGGATATGAAAATATAACCTGGAAAGAGGATGAATACGCAAAAAGGCAGACATTAAAGACCCTTGATGAGATGTTCCTGGAACATGCGGTAATGGCCCAATTGCTCAGGGAATTTAAAGACGGGATGAAGATGATGGAATAAATATGATGTTTGCATTTGAACTTTCAGGAGAGCACAAGACCCTTCCCGTATCCGAGGTATGCGCATGCCTGGAAGCATCGGGAGTCCGTCATAAGATCATTCATTCACTTGATGGATGCCTAATCATTGATATTGAAAATGATATTAAAAAAGATTCTGAAAATATTATTAAAAGCCTCACAAAAAGGCTTGCCATGACACATCATATTATCAAAGTCCTTGGTATCGGAGGTAGCAGTGAAAAGGACGTGCTTGATGTTGTTTCAAATAATCTTTCGGATATTGAAGGAACATACAGCATCAGGGTCAAGCGGGTGCGGGATTATTCTTCGATCAATACAGAATCAATGGAGCGAAAGATCGGGGGGATATTTTTCAAAAGGGGAGCCCATGCAGATCTTAAGGATCCACAGACACAATTCCGGGTTATACTCACTGAAGATAAATGCATTTTCGGGATCATGTGCGGCTCTATCGACAGGAGCGCTTTTGAAGCGCGAAAACCACATTATAAACCATTCTTTTATCCGGGAGTTCTCATGCCCAGGGTTGCCCTGGCACTTGTGAATATAGCAAAGCCTGATAAATCTCTTTTTGACCCATTCTGCGGTACTGGAGGGATTCTTATTGAGGCGGGGCTCATTGGCATAAAAGCAATCGGCGGGGATATGCAAAGAAAGATCCTGCTGGGTGCCAAAATGAATCTTGACCATTACAATGTTGATTATTCCCTGATGTTTGAGGATGCATGTAGACTGGCGCTTCGGGATAATTGCATCGATGCTGTCGTTACCGACCCTCCGTATGGAAGGTCTGCGGCGATAAAAGCGCAATCGCTTGAATATATGCTGGGAAAATCCCTGAAAGAAGTATATCGCGTCCTGAAACCTGGCAGGCGGGCAGTATTTATTTCCGAGCGACCGATAGAAAAGCTTGTGCAAGAGGCGGGATTTGAGGTTATTGAGCTGCATCTTCAAAGAGTGCACAAGAGTCTTACAAGAAGGATGCTTGTTCTTAAAAAACCGGATTCAACACCAGCCTAGCTTCTAATGTGTGTATTTTCGATATGCATAGGCACTGGTTTCACTTTTCTGCAACCATTTCACATTGAGTCTTACATAAAAAGTATCTATCGTTTCAACCATGGAAAACCTGGGCGCAAAGATTTGCGCGTTATATGAGGTGATAAAATGAAGAAATCAATACTGATGGGAGTATCCATCACAACAGTCGCGGCGATACTCCTCGGCGCATTCGCATTGGGCTTTGCGGGCAACGATACAAAGTTAAATGAATTCGTTGATGCACAAGTCAATGAGCAGGTTATGGAGAAGGCAATCGAAGTAACTTCCAATCCAACACCAGCACCTGCAAAGGAAAAGACGCCTGATGAGGCTATCGCAGAGGCGCAGGCAAAGGTTTCCTTTACGATTCTCCAGCCATCGTATGTTCCTGAAAAATATGCTTTGAATATTCCGCAAGTTTCAGGAACCAGATTCAGAGGCGTTGCTGTAGAACTCGAACAGGCAATGCTTCCCTATACAAATGGAAAAGAAACTCTGAACCTGAAAGAACTCCTCATAATAAATGACACCACGCTTGACCCTCACAATACGGCCATTCCTGAAGATACAAGGGAAATAGTGGATATAAATGGTATCAATGGACGCTACGCAGAGGAAACAAACGGGGTAAAAATCCTTAACTGGAAGATTGGAGAACTCAGCCTTACCATCAGCAGTTTAACCTATGACTCCAACAGCATTGCAGGGAGTTCGCTCAGCAGGGAAGAGATAATAAAGATGGCAAGGTCTGTCAAATGACCCTGCAATTAAATATTCCCAGGTGTGGCTATGAGATGGCTTTTTGAAAGAAATGTACTTGAAAATGAGTCCCGTGCAGCCATTTTCAGATACATAAAAGAAAATCCGGAAACGTATCCGCATGAAATTATACGTGAAACCAGTATAAACCGCGGTACAGTGTTATACCATCTTGATATTCTGCTTTATGCAGGAATTGTGACTTGCTTGAAAGATGGCAATTTAAGAAGATATCGTGCAGCACGAAAGGCGATTATAGATGCCGGAGCGCGCTGGGCTATACGGGGAGAAAAATTAAACAGTGAACAATCATGTAGTAGCATGGCTTAGGCCGATGATTTCGATGATATCAAGGAAAACAGGAACAATAGTGCTGGCAGGCGCGGTGCTGATGGTGGCAGGCGTAATAGTTACAAGCATGTTGCTTGCTACAAAGCCATCGATTATCCAGATAAACGATGGGTCTTTCAAAATCCTTGAGCTTCCATATACCTACACAAAGAACGATGCGTATGTTCTTGTTGTTGGCTCGGCAGTCTGCGGCATGATGCTCTCGTATATTCTCACAATATTGTTTGCAGCAGGAAAAAGCGAGGTTAAAGAAATGATAACGATAGAAAAACCAGCAGAAATCCCTGCCCTTAATACTGATATGGCTGTTACTGCAGAGCATGTTAATGAGGATTCGCAGTTAATCGAGGCAGTCCTGACAGCACTGGAAGGCGATGAGAAGAAACTGGTTAAAGAGATCGCAGATCACGGCGGCGAAATACTTCAGAATGAACTTGTCCTTTCCCTGAATTTCTCAAAAGCGAAGGTTTCAAGGATGCTGACTGATCTTGAAAAGAGGGGATTGGTGGTTAAAAAGCAGTATGGATTGACCAATAAGATTGCCCTGGCCGATAAACTGCGGGGTGAGAAGAATGAAAAATAAGATGATAACGGGAGCGATAATAGCAATTGTGTTGTTATCTGTCGCAACATTATACTGGTATTTTACCCCTTCAAACATCAGCATTGTAAGCTTGGATACGTTTCCCAAAGAGATCGTGACAGGACAGGTGGGCGAGCTTGGAATCAACCTTCAGAACAATGCGTCGGAGGATGTAAATGTAACAATAAACGTGAAAAATGCGTTTGTAGATGAAAAAGGTGAAAGTTTAAAAGGATTCACAATTTTGGCATATGGAAATTTGAGTAATATGTCCGATTATATATCCCCCAACGCTGTAGACCAATCCCGGCAGGAAGTCCTGTTAAAACCCGGCATTAACAGCATAATTGTTAGCATAGGATATCAGGTACCAGGGGCACAAAACGTAGTTGTAGAAATATACTACCAGGGAAAACTTGCAGCATCCAGTACGATAGAAATCAATGTCCCAAAACCGAAAATTGACCTGTTTCTTTCGCCGTATGAAAGCGCAAATGGAACTAATGAGATACATGCCGTTTATGGTTATTTACAACTTAGTGGAAAAGGCTACGCTTTGGATGTTATGGTTAATGTCTCGGTAATTGATGAATTAACAAATACAACAGTTAAAACGGTTACGAGAATGTATGGATTAGACAATAACCTGCACCAATCAGAACCTCTTGTAACGTGGGAACACCGCGATAGCACCTATGACTCTCTGACCGGGGCGAGAACTACTACCCAAACCGAAACCTATTCACCCATCGTAGTCATTGAGCTTGCTAAGGTTGAATCTTCCACTGAGAAATATGTAAGGGCTCCTGTTGTGGTAAAAGGCAAGATAGGAGACAAATATAAAGTGGTTGTAACCGCAACGTGGTTGGATCAGGTAGTAAGCTCTGAAATGATTATTCCTCCAACTCCCTTCAGGGAAAAGACCGTTGAGGAGGCTATAACAGACGCACAGGCAAATGTTTCCTTCAGGATTCTCCAACCGGCTTATATCCCGGAAGGATACAGGATGAATACCGCACAGACCTCAGGAACAAAGTTCAGGGGCGTTTCGTCGGAACTCGAACAGGCAAGCATTTTCTATATAAAGGGAAATGAATCCCTGAACTTACAGGAACTCCTTGTAATAAAGGACGATACGGATGTCTCTGCAAGTATATCATATAAATTCGTGGATATAAATGGAAGCCAGGGACGCTTCTTGGAGGATGATAGAGGTAGGAAGTCATTGAACTGGAAAGTAGGCAGTCTCAGCCTTACCATTAGTGGTTATGCTTATAACGGAAACGATTTTATTCGGACTTCGCTTGGCATGGATGAAATGATAAAGATGGCAAGGTCTGTCAAATGACCTGCCATTGGATTTTTCGAGGAGGAGCTATTACGAAACCAGTGATTGTAGGATCTGAAAAGAAACTATGAAAAATATAAAGGGAATGTGAGAAAAATGTATGCACAAACAGAGATTCGTTTATTTTTTCTCATAACATTCCTGTTGATTTTATGGATTGTTATAGAAAGAGTAAAACTCAGGGAAATGGCTTGTTCTCATGATAAAAGTGAATGGGTGATTCCTTTTGTAGTTATTGCATTTATAGCGGTTTTGGATAGTATTGCTTTTTCATGGCTATCAATGGTTATTTTAGGTTCTATCAAAATGTATAGGGTTATTGGAGACATTGGTATGTTCACTGTGATGGTCTTAGCGCCGCTTATCCCATCAGGGCTTATATCAGTCTTAATTTTTAGAAATCGCCGGTGGGTATATTATACCCTCGTGTTAACGTTAGTAGCAGGGCTATATCTTATCGTATCATGCTTCTATTGCATCGGATAGTTAAATGAAAGTGAGGTGGAAAATAATGAACAATAACCGGAAAAACGCATTATGGCTTGCATGTCTCTCAGTAGCAACATCATTCCTGGCGTTCTTATTTTTCACAGCCGGCTCCAGCTTATCCCCATCAGT
>JAPMTY010000019.1 GCA_026552835.1 Candidatus Methanoperedens sp. | reverse complement strand
TCCCATTGTTGCTCTTCTCTCTGAAGCCATAACTACGCCTTTATCGCAAACTAACCCTATTGTGGTGGTTCCTTTGTATTCCATGTTATCCATTTTAAATACCTCTTAAATACCTCATCACTAAAAATGAGAAAATTAGCACACATAATTTGTTTTGGGGTATTTAAAGGTTTTTGCTTTTTAAAATTTTGCCCCTGTTTTTAGTGCATAATTGTCAGGCAGTTCCAGATGTCCTATGGATGCGCAGGAACGCCTATCGTTTGCAGTCAAGGACTCCGTTTTGAAAAACGAAGTATCCCAGTATGGATGCATGCGGTTTTTATTAGGATATTGCTACATAGGTGCATACCGATAAAATGGGCGCGAAAATAGTTAAAAGCCTTCATGCTTAAGTTTAAGGCAATGAAGCATAATCAAGCATTAGACACATGATGAAAAGAGAAAAATAAATATTCCAACCTGAATAAAAAAAAGTTTAAATATATCAAACTTAATGTCAGATGCATAAGATTTGTTGCTGAGGTTATATGGATTTTGTGGATATAGAGGAAGTCTCTAAGGAAAAAAATTCTTTAATACGTTCCTGTAAATTAAAAATTAATGGACGAACGGTAATTACACCTTCCAGAGCTATTAGTGTCACCAAACCCAATATTGAAGAGTTGAAAGTGGCTTCTTCACTAATTGATAATCAATTTTTACCGTTCGGGGAGGTTTATGCTCGTGTCCGGTTGGATTTTCTAAGTCAAATAATAGAAGATGATGAGGTAGGTCAGAGATTTAGTTCAATTTTAGCAGACCGTCTTGGTCAATTGAAGAATGCGGGAGCGGTCCCATATTTAATTCTGTCTTTAGTAGATACTGAGGATAATCCATATAATAAAATACCACCGCCGCGAATTCTTGAACTTCTTTTCAACTTTATTTGGGGAACCCCAAACAATTGTATTATTGTCCCTCCTCTTCTCGGTGTTCTTAATGATGACCAAGAATATGTCAAATACTTCAATGCCTTAGAGAAAAGGCATAAAGAACGTATCGATAAAAAGCCTCTTCCGATGATGGCAGTTATACCTCCAGTTTACAGGTTAATTGCTCCAGAACTTTTGGAAAGATATTGGAAAATAGGCTGCCGCATCATAGCTTTCAATTCTGAGAACAAAAAGTACGGTGCGTATGGCTATGTTATTGAGAAGCTTCATTCTGAGTTAAATGAATTGAGTAAAAAAGATAAGGAACCTTACATTCTTCATGCATTAAATTCGAAATTAAAAACTGGAAGGGGAGATACGAGTAGAATAAATGATCTATTAGGAACAGGGTTTGGATTTGATTCTTATGCACCTAATCATGGTGGACGTCTACGTTGGGTTCCGCCGCCTTCACCCCCAACTGAATCAAACCATTTATTTGATAAAAAAACTTATGGATTCTATTCACTTTCAGATGTTATTTCAAATAAGGGTGTAGATCAAGAAGATATACTAAACACAAACGTATTTAGGAATGTAGATTTCTCTTCGATTGAAGAACAAAAACCTGACAAGATAAAACGAATCTGCTCAGCATATAACCTTGAAAAAACTATTAGAGAAATTCGCAGCTTCCCAGAATTAATTAGTAATGAAGAACTAATTAAATATCTTTCGAAAAAAGAACGTATTCAGGATGAATTAAAGCTTATGAAGAGCATTGCCGATAAAGGGGTCATCTCAAAACAACAAAAAAATTTAAAAAAGTGGTTTACATGAGTATAAAAGAAAGAGATTTGACTTCAACTCAGATTGCGATTATTGCGCTATTAAAAGCTAAGGACATTAATGGAATTGATTCCGCCCCAATTCCCGGCAATATTCATTTAGTAAAAGAAATTTTTACAATGAAGAATACAGAACTTGGGAACCAATTGCTCGACGAATTGAATTTCGAGGCGGATAACTTTGGTCCTTTTGATGAAACTATCTTTGCTGCTCTTGATGATTTAAAGGATGCTGGGTTGATAGAGTTTGTTCTATCAAATGATTCTAATAAAATCAGATTAACTGAGGAAGGAAAACATCTTGCAGATGAAATTTGGAAAAAACTTCGAAATGACGTCAAGGCTATTATTGCGTATATAAAAGTTAATTTCAACCATATTTCATCAGAAAAACTGCTTGATAAAATTTATTCAATTTATCCAGAGATGGCGAAATATTCTCTATCAAAGGTTGCCAGAAAATATCAAACTTAGGGGATGTTCTTGTGGTGGCTCTTTTTGGGGATGCGTGTTTTTTGGTTGGTTTAAGCGATAAGACTGATGAACACCATAGAGATGCAGTAAAGATTTGGAAGAAGTTACTAAGCACTAATGTTATAAACGGACTAAAAAATATTATTATTTCCGAATATATTTTGGTAGAGACATTTCAATGTATGCAGAGTCATGCCGGATTTGAAGCTGCAACTAATGCATACAATGAATTAATCAATAACTGTAAAGTTCAACAAGCCACTTCTTCGATGGTTCAGTTAGCTATTAATAAGAAACTTGAACCTTATCGAAACCATAGAACAAGGCAACCACCAATCGGTCTTACAGATGCAATTTCTTTAGTAATAATGGACAAATTAAAAACCCCATGGATTCTTAGTTTTGATGACGGCTATGACCGGATTCCATTAATAAAGAGGATTCATAATGAGGATACGTTGCCGTTTAATAAATCTGTTTTCTGACAATTTCAATTTTTCCTGAATTCATAATCCCATATAAAGTCCGAATGCGAACTTAACCGCGCCAGTATTTCTGCAATTATTACTATAGTCAAGAGGGTTCAGCGGATGCACCCAACCCCTATCGCTTTTAGTCACAGACCGTCGTTTTAGAAAAACGAGGCATCAACGTGGGTGCATGAGGGATTACCTATTCTTTCTTGATATATATCGTATAAGCGGGCACGAAATATGATAGTAAGCATATAGTTACTGGTTTTTACTTTGGGGCGAATTATACCCATGCTCTCGGAGTTCTTCTATAGTATAGGGCCCATCAATTCCAAAAATAATAGTAAACCATTTAGGTGTTGTTTGTTCTGGAGGAGGAATTGTTTTTATTTTTAAATATAATTTTAATAAAATTATAATTATAATTGCGACTACGTAAAAGACTAAACCAAATAATATAGTGCTTTTAGTCACTCCTTTCCAAAAATACATAGACATCGGAAGAATAAGAATAAATACAATAGCTTTTTTAATTTGGGTATATTTCATATCTTGAACAAAAACTATTCCTCTCGATAAAAAATAAATTATAGAAAACAATATATAAATGTATATTATACCTCCGAATATAAAAAAGTTCTCAATACACATGCCAATTAGTACTGGTAATGCGGCCAGCCAGATAATATGCTCTCTATTTTTTGTTAACGCAATTTTAGTGCTAAATTTATAATTTAGAATAAGCAATATAGGAAAAATTATCATCGGAATGAGGAAGGGAAGTTTCATTAAATAAAAAGAGGAATCCTTTGGCAGAATATCAGGATTTGAGAAAATATAAAGGAATATAAAAGGATAATTAACTGCAGGAAAAATTAGAATTTCTTGATACTTTTGATATTTTAGGGGCCTTAGATTGTTACCCCGACGAACAAAGTTATCTAAAATAAGTCGATGCGCATGTAGATAAAATAAAAAAATTAACGACATAAAAAGTGAAGCAATGGTCCCATATAAGATAATAAAATATGCTCCGTAGAGAGATACATTAAGTTCAACAGAAATCTGTGAGGCTTCATTGACAAAATATTCTGGTTTTAATAAATCGTTAATTACACCAAAGAGTGGAATAAATATTCCCATAAAAATAAAAATAAAATTAAAGAGTGCCAAAATTAAATAAAAACAAGCCATTTTAGATCGAAAGACACAGGCGACAAAACTTAAACGCGGTTCGTCCTCAGGTTTTTCTTTTTCTAATGTTTTATATTGTTTTTCTTTGTATGTATTCCATAGTTCTATAAGCACTATTATAAACAATATTATAAACCGTAACAATTTGTCATCTATTATACTAAGATATTTCCCCGACAAAAGAGCAGTGGATCCTATTAATAAACCTGCGAGTAAATATAAGAAAAACATAAAAATACCTATAATTGTTATCTTAGAAAGTTTCATAACTTGAGTGGAGGATAAAATCTTCCTTCCCCAAAAAATTGTAGAGTATTTTGATGAGCTATTGGGATCTTCTTTCTGTTCTTTAATGATGCTTTCTCTGTATGAACGCGCTATCTTCGAGTTCCCCGACCAATCGATTATATTGGGCAGAATCCGATTTAGTTCGATTAAAAACCAGATAAAGATGCCGAAAAATAATACAAATATAAAATAAAAAATTTGCTGTCTCGTTCCACTTGAGATAGCACCTGAAAATTCTAATGAATCTAAATAAAATAGAATACTCGCATTTTCTGCAAGCATTGCCCCTAGGAGTCTAATTCTCCATGGAGTTTTAATTTTTGTATAAGCCATTAAAAAATCAAATTCAAAAAATAGAAGATAAACCATTATTAAGTCAGATATATCAGCAAGTTCTTCCCTAGAGAAAAAGGCGATTACCAGTATAAATAATGAAATAAAAGAAATAGGATATGTTCTCAGAATGGTTACAATATAGTAATAAACAGCCTTATACTGTGGATTATCTTTCATGTGTTTTTTCTTTATCTAGTTATAATATATAAATAGTTATTTTATCTCGGTTTGTTCGTCTTTTTCTTCCGTGCCCTGTTTTTGCTTCACAAGAGTTATATTTCTTCCGAAATAACCTTTGACGCACATAACTCCCACAGTTGCAGTCACAAACCCCGTCGATGTACGAGGCCTGTATATAGCGCTTTTACATGATGGTAACTTCTCTATTATGGCGAAGTTTCCATAATCCATGCTTTAGAGTTAATAACCATTTAGTAAAAGTCCAGTAAAAATGAGAAGACAGACAAAAAAAATCACCTCACCTTCGTCCCTTCCTTAACCTCTTTCTCAGGCAAAAGCAGCACCGCCCCCTCAACATCAGCCGCAAGAACCATCCCCCGCGACTCCACACCAAAAAGTTTAGCTGGCTTCATATTCGCAAGCACCACAACCTGCCGCCCGACAAGTTCAGCCGGTTTATGGGATTTCGCAATCCCTGCAACAATCTGGCGTTTCTCCCCGATATCCACCTCCAGCTTCAGCAATTTATCAGAACCCCTGATATTCTCAGCAGACAGCACCCTTCCAATCCTTATATCAAACTTCTGGAACTCTTCAAATGTAATCTCGGCCTTTTCCGTCCCTGCCTCAAGCTTATTCTTCTCTTTCGCTATTGCTATCTTTATCCTTTTATCAAGGATGGATTCCATTTCCTTTATCTTTTTATCCTCGATTTTAGTGAACAATATTTCAGGCGCCCCAAGTTCCTGTGATGGTATCTCAACAAGCGCATCCTCAAACCGCGCTGAATGGACATCACCCGAAAGCCCAAGCTGCTTCCATGCCTTTTCCATGTTTCCCGGAAGTATCGGCTCAAACAGCAAAATTAACGCTTTTCCTATCTGAAGACAGTTCTTCACAACACGGGCGCATGCTTCTTTATCTTTCTTGATGAGCTGCCAGGGTTCATTCGACTGGAAATAGGAGTTGCCGTAGGCCGCAAGCTCCATCATTTCATCCGTGGCTTTCTTGAATTCATATTCATCAAGTGATGAAATCACGCTGCTGATGGTGGACTGTATTTTTTCAAGAATCTCCTTATCAACAGTCCCCGGAGGAACGGCGCCGAAGTTCTTATGTGCAAAATGCAGTGTCCTATGCAGGAAATTCCCAAGCGCGCCGACAAGCTCGTTATTCACTTTATCCTGGAATACTTTCCATGAGAAATTCAATTCCTTTGTGTGGGAGGTATAATTCGCGATATAATACCTGAGGAGGTCGGGATGGAATCCATGGTCAAGGTAATCCTCGTCCACCCATACCACATATCCCCTGCTCTTTGAGAACTTCTTATCATCGATTTTCAGCATTCCTGATGCCACAACAGCCCACGGCTGGGTGTAACCTGCGCCCTTTAGCATCGCAGGCCAGAAGATACAGTGGTGGTACGTGATATCCTCGCCAATGAAATGAATGATGCGCGAATCATGTCTCCAGTATTTTTCCCAGTCATTGCCTGTTTTGTTCGCCCATTCCTCTGTGAATGAAATGTATCCGATTGGCGCGTCCACCCACACATATACGACCAAGTCGTCATGACCCGGGAAGCGCACACCCCATTCGAGATTTCTTGTGATGCACCAATCCTTAAGCTCCTTAGCCCATTCCTTTGCATAATTAATGGCATTGGATGTACCTCCGAGAGTATTCAGATAATCCGAGAGGAAGCCGCTAAAAGCTGAAAGTTTGAAAAAGAAATGCTCCTGTTCGCGGTATTCGGCGGGATTCCCGCATATCCTGCACTTTGCATTCTTAATTTCGCCTGGTTCAAGATGTTTCCCGCATCCCTGGTCGCATTCATCGCCGCGCGCAAGTTTTCCGCAATATGGGCAGATGCCTTCCACGTACCTGTCCGGGAGGAATCGATTATCATGTGGGCAATAAGCCAGTCTGATGACCTGCGGGTAAACGTATCCGCGCTCGATAAGCGCCGCAACTATGCTGTCTGTCCTTGCATGGTTTGTGGGAGAATCCGTGTTTCCGAATACGCTGAATTCCACTTCCATCGCCTTGAAAATAGTCTCAAAATGTTTATGGTATTTATTGACAAGTTCTGTCGGGGTTATCCCGAGCTCCTCTGCGTTCACCACGATAGGCGTCCCGTGGGCATCGGAGCCGCATACGAATACGGCATCCTGACCCTGTTTCCTGAGCGCTCTAACGAAAATATCCGCAGGTACATAGGTGCGGAGGTGCCCGATATGGCATTTGCCGTTGGCATAGGGGAGTCCGCAGGTTATGAGGACCGGTTCTCTGGATGGGAAGTTGGGCATGGGTTTCTACATGGAATTTCCATATAAAATACATTTCCTATTTCATTTTTCTCGTTTTAAGTTAATCAAATGTTCATAACAGCAATCATTATATCAAATTAAATGGATTTAACACAACTTTAATTGAGTTGATTTCATGATATATCCAGGCGGAACCCCAACGCAACCGGAAATAATAGCAGTGGCTTTATCGAAACTCAAAATCAAGCCAACAGATGTTTTCGCGGACATCGGATGCGGGAGTGGTTCGGTTTCAATTGCAGCAGCGGGCTCGGCAAGGCATGTATATGCAATAGATAGCAGGGACGAGGCTGTCCGGGCTACCTCCGGCAATATTAAAGAATGCGGCATTAACAATGTCACAGTGTTAAAAGGTAATGCGATTTCGTTACTTTCGGATTTAGACATCGACTGCGCTTTCCTTGGAGGAAGCCAAAACATCGAGAAGGTTCTTGAAATATTGATGGAAAAAGCCGGGAGATTCGTGGTAAGCGCTGTCAGGATTGAAACTGTAGCGCTGGCACTTGGTATAATAAAAAAGAACAACCAGTTCAAGGAATTACTACACATACAATTATCAAGGGGAAATGAGCTTGCAGGCGGTACCATGTTCAAACCTGAAAATCCTGTATTCCTGATCGTAGGCGGTACCTGATGCTGGTCGGTATAGGGCTCGGACCCGGAAACCCCGACCTTCTTACGCTGGCTGCCATAAAAGCATTAAAAGAAAGCAGTAAGGTGTTTGTGCCCGGGAAACTGGCTGCGAAACTCGTCGCGCCTTATGCTGAGCCTTACTTACTTGAATTTCCCATGATACAGGATAAAGCAGAGCTTTCAAAAATATGGGAAAAAAATGCCGGGATGGTGGCAGAAGAGGCAAAAAAAGGCATGGTCTCGTTTGCGGTTCTTGGCGACCCCAATGTTTTTTCTACGTTTTCGCATCTTAGAAGGACGATTAAGGAAAAATACCCTGAAATCGAGATAACTACAATCCCGGGAGTCAGTGCTGTAACGGCGCAGGCAGCAAGGACGAATACAAGCATCGACGGCTCGTTCATAGTGAGCGATGGTTCCCCGGTCACAACTAAAATAATCCTGAAAGCAAAGCATCCTGAAAAAGTAAAAAAGTCGTTGATAGAAGAGGGTTTTAATGAGTTCATTTTTGCAGAGCGGCTGTTTATGGATAATGAACGCATCACGGGTGAAATCCCGGAATCGGGCGATTATTTCAGCCTTATGGTAGCAAAGAGAAAAGAAGGAAAAGATAGCAAAAATGATAAAAAAGTCGTGTATTTTGTTGGCGCAGGTCCGGGAAACCCGAAATATATCACGGTAAAAGGGCGCGAGCTTCTTCAATCAGCAGAGGTTGTGATGTATGCAGGTTCGCTTGTGAATCCTGTGGTTTTGAATTATTCACATGGTGAAAAAATAGATAGTTATGGCATGAAGCTTGAAGAAATAATAGATGTCCTTGCAAAAGGCGCCGAGGCGGGTAAAACAGTTGTCAGGTTGCACAGCGGTGACCCGTCATTGTACGGGGCGATTATCGAGCAGATAGATGGGTTGAAGAAACGCGGTATAGGTATTGAAATCATCCCGGGAGTGACTTCGCTCTTTGCTTCTGCAGCCTCGCTTAAAACCCAGCTTACGATAAACGGGATTACAGAGACGCTGATAATCACAAGACCTGCAGGAACTACGCTTGAAAAGGACTCGCTGCGTGAGTTATCGCACCATAATGCGACCATGGCGATATACCTTGGAACAGATAAACTCAAAAAAATCATGAACGAGGTAGCATATCCGAAAGAAACGCCTGTTGCCGTGGTATATCATGCATCATGGGAAGATGAAAAAGTTGTTCTCGGGACAGTTGGCGATATTGCGGACAGGGTAGAAGCCGAGGGGATTGATAAATCGGCTATGATCATTATAGGGAATGTGCTGAAACCTGAGAATTTCAAGAGGTCTCATCTTTATGGGTGAACCTGCAATCATCACATTTTCGCGTAATCTTGATATCGCGGAAAAGTTACGGAATTTCACAGGCGGGAGTGTAATTACTTACTCAAAAGATGCTTTCAAGCAGGCTTTTCTGGAATACGATTCCATAATAGCCGTAATGGCTGCGGGAATAGCGGTCAGGAACATTGCACCTCTAATACATGACAAATGGAAAGACCCGGCTGTTGTGGTTGTGGATTCAGGTTTGAATTTCGCGATACCCATACTTGGAGGACATCACGGGGGAAACGAACTTGCAAGGAAGCTTGCGGGCATGGGTATAACTCCTGTGATAACTACAGCCACGGAAGTGAAGGGAAAAGAATCCGTGGAGGGAATTGCCGATGCGCTTGGATGTACTATTATTAACAAGGATTCAACGAAAAAAGTGAATATTGCTCTGCTGGAGGCAGATGCCGAAGTTCTGCATGTAAAAGGCCCGAAGATTGTGCTTGTGGATGACGATGTGAGTGTTCTGAAAAGGGGCGGGTTGATTGTGGGGATTGGCGCGAATCGCGGAGTCGGAAAAAACGAGGTTATTGAGGCGATTACCGGTGCGCTTTCGGAAATCAATGTCGGCATAGGGGATGTAAGATGCTTTGCATCTGCAGCCATTAAAGAAAACGAGCAGGGCATCATCGATGCAGCTTCATCATTAGGAAAGGAAGTCAGGTTCGTTCCTCATGAACTCATCAATTCTATCAAGGCTCCCTCAAAGTCCAGAGCAAAGCAGCTTGGATTGAACGGGGTATGCGAACCTGCAGCGCTCGCATTGTCGGATGAAAAAAAACTATTACTTAAAAAGAGGATTTACGGTAATGTCACCATCGCAATCGCAAGGTAAATTGTACATTGTGGGTATAGGCCCGGGAGCAGTTGAACACCTCACAAAAAAGGCAGAAAAGGTGCTGCTTGAATCCGATTATGTTATTGGCAACGGAACTTATCTTGACCAGATTGCCGGGGTTATAAAAAATGCAAAAATCATACGAAGCGGGATGGGCGGCGAAGTCGAGCGAGCAAGGAAAGCGGTTAAACTTGCAAAGGACAATGTTGTTTCAATAATCAGCGGTGGGGATGCTAATATTTACGGAATGGCAGGCCTGGTGCTTGAGGTAGCGGAAAAAACGGGGGACATAAATATCGAGGTAATTCCAGGTGTGACAGCGATAAGTGCTGCTGCTTCACTTCTCGGGGCGCCGCTGGTGAACGATTTTGCTGTTATAAGCCTAAGCGACCTTTTGACGCCCAAAGAGATAATAGAGCGCCGCCTTGGCAGCGCAGCACAGGCAGATTTTGTAATTGCTATTTATAATCCCAAGAGCAGGAACCGCAGGGAGAATTTTGGAAAAGCCATAGAGATAATTCGAAAATACAGGAACGATGGGACGCCTGTGGGAATCGTGAAAAACGCAACACGTGAAGGAGAAACAGTTATTGCGACAACTCTCGGTAGAATTATGGAATACAATGATGAAATCGATATGAGCACGATTGTGCTTATCGGGAACAGCGAGTCGAGGCTATGGGAGAACAGGATAATTACGCCAAGAGGTTACCAGAGGAAATATGAATATTGATAATTATAATAGCGCGTATCCACGTATGGCGCAGCCATACGTGTGTGCGGAGTCGAGAACCCGCAGGGTTTCGGAGCCGAAGTATGAATACTGATTTCGGCGCGCGCACAAAAGAAGCAATAGAAATCAGCGAGAAAAGCCGCTCAATCGTTCGTAGCATTGTGAAAGGAGATACGCCAGAGGACAGGATACGGCAGCGCTGCGTGATGGCGACAGGCGACCCCGCATTTGCAGACCTTATGAGGTTTAATAACGAGCCGGTAAATGCCGGAATTTTAGCGATAAAAAAAGGTGCTACGATTTTCACGGATATAAAAATGGCACAGGTGGGAATAACAAAGCGGGGGCATAATTGCGATGTCAGGTGCGTGCTTGATGCAGGAAGTGAGATTGCAGAAACGACAGGCGCGACGAGAACAAGTGCGGGCTTCATGGCGCTTGAAAAAGAGCTTCCCGGCGCTATAATCGTAATCGGGAATGCACCCTCTGCCGCGCTGACTGTGAGCGATATGATAGAGCGCGGGCTTAAACCTGCGCTGCTCATCGCGACGCCTGTGGGATTCGTGAACGCTGCCGAGTCAAAGGAGCGCGTGAGGGCGCTGGGTGTGTCTTCCATCACCTGCGTGGGGACACGCGGAGGAACGCCTGTCGCGGTTGCAGCCGTGAATGAGCTTGTGGAGATAACCTTCAGCGGAAAAACGAAAATTGCCCAAAGAATTTAAATACTTCTTCTTCGTTTAAAGCGAAAAGTACGGTGCGTATATATTACGCAAGTTGAAGTCGATCAAAGTCGGATTTGATGAATTGCGAGGGCCAATGCGGTTATCGTATGCCCGCCAAAGCATGTAAATCAAAATCTATTTGTGATGACCTATTTGCAGGCCTGATGGTTTGCAGCTTGCAGTAAAAATCCCACGTATTAATATTACATATTGTCAAAGGAGGAAAAATGTCACATCCCCACAGACCAAGACGCGGATCAATTGCATACAGCCCGCGAGTAAGAGCAAGAAGTGAAACACCCCG
>JAPMTY010000115.1 GCA_026552835.1 Candidatus Methanoperedens sp. | reverse complement strand
TGTTACATTGGATGCTGTCGCTGGCATTATTAAAATAAGCGCGAGTGCGAATATTGTTATTATTTTTATCATTTTATTCTCTCCTTGTGCCAGACATTTTCCCAAACTCATATAATGATAGAGAAATCAGCAACAGTTGCTATTATAATTCCAAAAACCGAAGAAATCAGGCAAATTGCTCCGCATTTATTCCATGTCGTCTTAAAATACGATACAATATAGAATGAATCACAGATTCCAGAGGGTGAATGGATGAGGGTTGCGCGAGTGTTGGATGCTGAAATTCCATGAAAGCGCCTTGATTTTTATAAATTTAGCACGATTAATTTTCGGCGCTTCAAAAAATGAAACCGCAGATGAACGCGGATAAACGCAGATTTAATACATCGGCTTTTATGCACTCAGGAATTGTTATATTATATGAATAACTTATTATAGCATCGAACTTTAGGTAGAGATAATGACGGAAGCCATGATAAATATTAAAATTGAAAAGCTTGCTGAAGGGGGCTATCTTGCAACAAGTGACACATTACAGGGGTTAATCGCTCAGGGAAGAACAATCGCTGAAACTATCGAGATTGCTCAGGACGTTGCTAAAAAATTGATTGAGTCGTATATAGAACATGGGGACAAACTTCCATTTGACATAAAGGAAAAAAAGAGTTTCACGATTACCACATCTGTTCCTGTTAGTGTTACTGCATGACAAGACTTCCGTCAATGGCAGCATCGGATGTCATTAAGAAGCTTAAGAAGTGTGGATTCGTTTTTGACAGATATGCAAAGGGCAGCCATGAAATCTGGTATAACCCGGATACAAGGAGAAGAGTTACAGTCCCAAATCATCCAGGTGCTGATATTCCAAAAGGGACTCTGAGGGCTATAATAAAAGAGGCAGGATATTCGGTTGAAGAGTTTGTCAGGTTATAATTTTTCGGTGACTATTTAGCGTCCCCTTCGCGCTCGTCTGGCGGCGCCGTGTGTTTGCGTGAGGGGGCGAGGCATTAGCAGGAATTGAGGGGGCTGGGATTCCATGAAGCGCCTTGAATTTTATAAACTCAGCACGATTAATTTTCGGCGCATACTCAAAAAACGATGTTGGTAAAACTACATAAAAAACCGCAGATGAAAGGTTGCCGGGGGGGCTGCTCCAGTGGAGGCGCGCATCGGGGAGGGGGCTGAAATTCCAGAAAGCGCTTGACTTTTATAAATTTTATACGATTAATTTGTGGCGCTTCCGCAAAAAACGATATTGGTAAAATTACATAACAACCGCAGATGAACGCCGATTTGTCACATTGTTTTCGGAATAAAGAAGCGCCTCCTCCTCCGCGCTCGTCCGGCAGGCGCGGTGTGCTTGCGTGATAGGGCAAGGCTTCAGCAGGAATTGAAGGGCTGAAATCCCATGATGCGCCTTGACTTTTATAAATTCAGCACGATTTAATTTTCGGCGTTTCCGCAAAAAATGAAACCGCAGATGAACGCGGATAAACGCAGATTTAATGCATCGGCGTCATCATCGCTATTATGCGGCGCACCGGCCTGTCACTGTATTTTTATTCGAGGAGGGCGCAGGAGGTTAGCATGGACATCACCACAAATAATTATCGTCTAAATTGTTATGTTATATTTTTTCTGACGTATTAGATACGGTTCATCGCCGCCTTCTAAGTGTTCCATGACCTCTTTTTTAACATCGTTTCGATCTATGGCACCAGTTGTTCTAACTCCGCCCCTCTGCGAACCTGCCTCAAGCACTATAAATTTATCAGAATCAGATGCTACTGCAACACTTGAATTATGAGTGGTTAGTATGAACTGCCTATTTTCTTTATTCACACGCAATTTTAATGTAATGTCTTCCCATACTGATGCAACGTCCAAAGCATCTTCAGGTTGATCTATAATCACTGGCATTTTTCCCTCTAAAAGGGCTATTATTAATAATGCGGTGCATTTTTGCCCGACTGATAATTCTTTCAGTGGATAATACTCGCCATCTTCTTTCTGAAACTTAATCGAGGGCGAATCCTCAGGATAGCATGTATGTTGTACCTTCAAAATATCTTTGAAATCTTCTATGCTCCAAAGTTTTTCAACAATTTTCCGAGAAGTTTCCTGAGCTATATCTGCTTTAGTAGCAAGTTCATCTATATTTCTTGTCAGAATCAATTCTATATAATCTCTCGGCAACAGCGCGCTGACTATTTGATCGATAACTTGTTCCCTTATTTTCGATCCTTTTAACAAAGCTTTTAATTCATCCTTGAATAAACTACGATTGGCTTTGTGTGATATTTCCAGTTTCAACTTTTGATTTGAAAGCTCAGTTAATTCTTGATACTTCTCTTTTCGCTCACCATAATATTCTTCATTCACTTTATCCAAGAAATCCAATAAGGATTGTCTTTCTGAGGACAAAACTCCAAATTCATCAACCAAAGATTGATACTTTGCTTTTTCGCTCTCCAAATGTTTCATCCTCTTGACGAGCTGTCTTCTTTTAGTTTCAATATTTTTATCTATACCCTTAGCCGAGAGTAGTTCTTCATGGACTCTCCTTTTTAGTTCTAAATTACGCTGGCAGGTGGACATGTACTCATTTATGGAAGAGCTGAGTGGCAATATCTCTGAAACAATGCCTTCTAGTTTTTCGACAGCAAGCGCCTTAGCTCTTACGGCAATATCTGAAGTATTTGCAATCTCTTTATCTTCTGTGAATTCTTCATCTATTTCTTCAAAAGTAAGTTTATTTATGTTCTCTTTTGTACTTTCTATTTGCGTTTGAATATTGGCAACATGAGAAAAATTTTTATTCAAAATTATATCCTTTTTTTCTAATGTTTTTAATTCTGTAAAGACCGGGTTTTTTAATAATTCATCAATAATTTTAATCTGAGTATCAACTGTACTCATATCAACGTTCAAAGAGGATGCCTGTTCTTTAGCTAATATACTTTTAGAAAGTTTTTCGTCATTTAAATTCAATTTTATAGATAAACCTTTTATTCTCTCCTCAAATGCGGCAGTTTCTATGAATTTATCAATGAGTTCTAACTGTGCTTCCTCCCCTTCTGATATTTTTATAACTTCCAACTGACTGTATGCCAAAATAGGAAATAATGTTGCTAGATCTCCTTGATATATTTCCTCGGTCTCAATATTTTTGCATTCAGAAGCACCAATAATTTCTCCATCTTCGCAACCGTCATATGTTCTAACAACTTCATACTGGGCACCATTCTCAAGTTGAAAAGCAACCATTACTTTCTGCCCCGTCCCTAATTGTTTTTCAAGTTTACTGGTATGATCATCAAAAATTTTGGCATCGTTGGAGGGTTGATCTAAGGTAAAGCGCAAGAATTCAACAAGTAAAGACTTACCAGTACCTTTTCCACCTATGATACAATTTAATCCCGGTGAAAATTCAATAGATTGATCTCTTAAAAAACCACCGCAAATTCCTAAACTCAAAATTTGTGGAAATTTATATTCGGATATTTCATCTGTTAACATTATTCGCACTTTAGGATCTGAAAAACATTGCCTTAACCCCTCAATATCGATAACATCCATTTTGAAATACGAAAACTTGCATCCAATTCCTTCAATAGAGTGTTTTTTTGCATCCTCAGGGTCTGGATTATCGGAAACTAAGAAGAAGGTTGGAATTCTCTTAAAACCTTTTTCTTTTTTCAGGTCGGATGGCAGGTTTTTTCCTTCGCATTCTACAGCGACATACTCAGCTTCATTAAATAGCTTTAGCCTTGGATTACCGCTAAGTTCTTTAAAAGCACCTTTATAACTATCTATATGAGCCAATATAGCTAATCCATGACGTTCTACAATTTTTTCAATCACTTGCTGTGCGTTGAATGATGAAATTGCGTCTGTAGCACCATATTTATCAGGAGTGATATCAATAGCTCCTAAAAAATTTTCAATAACAGCTCTTGATTTATCGATATCAAATAATGCCACAATATGCAATCCTTCTAATGTTGTTATCTCGACTCCGGGGAAAATAACTAAAGATGTACCTTTCGCTTTCTCTTTAACAACATCAATCCACTCAGCCGAATTGTGATCTGTTATTGCAATTGCATCTAACTCCAGTTCAATAGATTTCTTTACTATCGCATCGGCTTTAACATTTTTATCTTCAAAACATTTTGAAGCTGGAGTATGTATATGAAGGTCAATTTTCCGAAATTTTAAGCCTTTACTCCCCAAAATACCATCTCCAATTATTTATTTTGCCCATGCCCATGTGGGTTATCATATAGTTTGCAACTGGGATTGGATTTCATATTTAAACATTTCTTCGAAATAATCACAAAGTTTGCAATTCATGTTCACATAGTTTGCAACTATCCGCCGGAATTATCACAAAGTTTGCAACTATCAGCATTGTAAACAGTTGTAAGTAGTGAGTGAAAATTGGGCTTGTGAAATAGTGATAAAACTGTTCATAGTTAGATGAACTTAAAACAACGAGTTCGGGTTTGGGGTTCGTTGTCCAGCATACATATATGGCCATGCTTAATTCTCAAACCTTCAAATTTAAGTCCGTCTACTTTTGCTCTAAAAGCAATTGATACAAAACAATGCAAGCAGAATCAAGCTGAAAAGTAAGAAAGTGGAAAGAGAAATGATATTTTTTCAGGAAATAGAAATCTTCCCTAAATTTTATTCTTTTTGCGATATATCGATGTTAAAAAATCTCAAAGATTTAGCAATTTCCTTAGCATCATCCCACAGTTTGGGCAAATTTTTTTCTATTGTCCTTTTTATCCTTTTTGCACGGCATATAGGATGCATACAGCTATATGTAATTAAGAGGTGCTGTTCATCTTTCTTACTCAGTATCTGGATAGACGTACATTCCATTTTACCATGTTCACGCGTCTCTGGGCAGTAGGCGTTGCCAATGTTTACAATCAGATCGCTTATGGCGTCTTTGTCTATTTGATCTTTGAGGCTGCAAGTTATCTTAACTTGTGTTCCATTGAATATCATGTTTAAAATCTGTTTAGCTTCCTCTATAGCGTTTATGCGTGATAATACGTCATAAAGCACACCTTCTTTATTTTGGAATACAGACTCGTATGCTTGAATAACTTTTTGGATTCCGGAGTCTTTAAGTCCTATAAGCTCGCATGACATTGCTTCAATACGTCCCTGCATTTTCATTTTAGAACTCCACTATAAGCTCACTTAATATTTCTTTTCCTACCCTCCAGAATGGGTCGTTATCAGGTTTATCTGACCAGTCTTTTGGTTTCATAATTTTCTTAAATTTGAAATCGGCTTGATCTGCGCGCTCAACCTTGAATGCGTTACGGTAAAACTCTCTTAATTTTTCATAGGCTGGCTCAATTTCATAACCTAGCTCTGTGGTAAGGACGTGGAAGAGAGGGTCGTGCAACCAACCATCTGGTTTGTTTCTCTCTTCGTAATGCTTTTGGTAACTATTCTTATAGATAGGGTCTTTCAGGCGTTTTTTTAGATCAGATAGGAAGAAGAATATGAGCCATGATTCAGGCATAGGTAAGAAGTATTTTTCCTCAATATAGTTAAACTTGTTAGTAGCAAAATTGAGTATAGGAGGATAAGTAACTTGGTTAATTAGTTCCATAGCTTCAGCGTCTAACTTTTCTCCCAAAAGTACATTTTCGTAAAACTTTTGTATACCATAAAGCTCAAAACCACAAGCTTTGAAGACATCCTTCAGGTAGGTCTTAGCATAATCGCATATGATTTCGTCATTACACGCATCTTCAAGACCTCTACAGAAATCTACCCATTCCGCTATTTGCTGAATGATGGCGTTACAATTATTTTTGCTGAGCAGCTTTGCTTGATACTCGTGATCCTCTAAAAGCTGGCTCATAGCTACACGCATGTCCTCAAATGGAGTTTGTACAAAGGTTTGGCTGCTAATGACCTTAAATGCACTTTCATAGGGAGTTGTATCGTGCCACTGATCTACATATGTGCAAGTGTTTAAGGCAATTTTCCAGATAAGGAAGGCTGGTAGGTATCTACTCTTGCCTATATTCTTTAACCTTTGATACGATTCATTTATCGTCTGAAGAGTTGCATAGCCGCCTGCGATAGTCTTGACTTTTTCCTCGGTTTCAAGCGATCTTATTGTGCGTTGGTTCCTCTCTTCTAGGTCGGGAATAGGCTCTATTGCTTTTTCTAATAAGCCCTCTGAAAGCGCTAAAGTATGAAGTTTCGGTTGCGATATTGTGTACCACCAATGGAGAGCAGAACCTTCAAAAAGACCTTTTAAATGTTGTTCAAAATCATTTGGACACTGTGGGCGAGGAGGAAGATCAAGCAGTGGAGCTTGAATATTAATATCGCTAGTGATGGCAATTGTTTTGAACAGGTAGAGGCAATCTAAAGCTTCGTTTATGATAAAATGAGTAATAAAAGGAACGACACTCGTTAGGTCCCTATAATGCATAAGTTCGTGAGTTTCGTTAAAGATATTATCATAATTTCTCTCGGAGCGAAGTTTATTGTTTATAATTAGTGGGTTATGGTACAGAAAAAGGGCATCTGGAGATATAGGACTTGTGAATGTATCTCTTAAACTACAATAAGGTTTTGTGTACTGTACCCAATGATCTGCCAATAAAGATTGAGGGATATTTTGAACACCCATACTCAGCTCCTTTTACGTCTATGCCTAATCCTACTCCAACTGCTATTCCTGCGATAACTATTGCTAAAGCCAAGATTAGGGCATCATTATTTATGCTAGCGATTATTTGACTTGGGGTCTGCTGAGGCTATGCTGATACGTAGGCTGGCTTATTGGAGTTTCAGTAGTTTTTATAAATAACTGTGTTATTATTTCCTTATAAGCTTTACTAAGAGCATAATTAAAATGGTTCTGTTTTGTGTTTGCGTTGCACATAACATCTTAGGCATGAAAAGATCCTTTTCATGGCACAGGGCTTCAACGTGGGGCGACTATAAAGTGCGCTGCAAGCCTTACCCATATGATATTTAGTTTCCGTTGTACTTCAATTTTATGGTCGTGTTGGGTGTAATGAATATCGTAGTTGTATGCCAGATGTATTCACCTAAGCACAAAACTCGCTAGGGTTTAGGACAAGTTCAAATCCAAAAATCATGTGCGAATAGAACTGTGAACATCCTCCTTTCTATTGCACATCTATTTTTTCAAAATACTCTCAAGGCAATAGACAGTCAGCGACTTCTCTTCACACAACTTCCCTAAATCACACATATCACATAGTTTATCCAGATTCTTGACATCCACGTCCAATGTTCCTTCTTCTTCATGAAGGGGATATAGCAACTTCAAATACTTTCCTTCAACTATCCTGGGAAGTTCATTCCTTCTTTCAAGTCCGTACCACTCGTAAACACCCTATCTCCTTTGGATGAGTTGCATCTCCTGCATGCAGTAATTGCATTGTCCCCCGAATCAGGCCCTCCCCTGCATTTAGGTACCAGATGATCGGTACTTAAAGCCTCTTTACTCCCGCAGTATATGCATTCATTCGGTTTTTCTCGTTCTTTTACATATTCCCTTATTGATCCTGACCATTGAATATCCCCACTTTTAAGCTGTTTAAATCTATCCATGATAAAGCCATAGTTCTTGGTCTTTCCATAACCTGCCGATTCGGCTATCAGCTTTGAATACTGCCAGTAAATTAAATCCCTCACAGTTCTAACAGCTTTTGGTGGCATGATGGTAACCTCTCAAGATTTGTAGATAAAGCTATCGACGAACGGTTCTGTGTAGTCTTCGGTTGATAGGGTAACCTGTAAAAATTCGGTGGATAAACTTAAATTTATAGAGGTATGAGCAAAGAGTATGAATCTTGATGACCTTGTAAAAAAATGTGAAGAGGAAGTTTATTGGAAAAATTTTAGAAATTATATACACAGTTTTTCAGGAAACTTTGACCATTATAAAGAGGTTGTAAAGAGCATAGAAGAGAAAGATATAACTAAGTTCATTGAAATCTGCGATAATAGAATAGAACGAGCAAAAGTTTTACTAAGCGATGTAGCTACTGTACTTGGTTTTCTTATGACTGCTATAGCAATCCTTGCAACACTTGCAAAGAAAGAACTATTTTTTTATCATAATTCTTGGAGTAATTATAATAATACTTGGCTTTGCATTACTTATCAATTATAGAGCCAATGTTCATGCTTGGACAGCATTCAAAGAAAGAGCTATCTTAATAAATAACGTATCAGAGATTTCAAAAAAATAGAAAATCACTGAGCACCGTTATTTTTCTGGTACTATGTTTGGCTGGTATTCTGGATTAATGTTACCCATTTGTTATCCCCTTCTACCTTGATACCGCAAGCTTCCGCAGGGGTCTTACCCTTCAAGGCTTCGTGAGGTTTCATGTAGTTGTAGAAAACCTTTGCAGTTATTATTAAAAGCTCTTATTTGGTCCATTTTAGATTTCACGAGAACAGGTCTTCTTATAATTAACAAGTTCCTGCAAGGGTATCAATGTTGTTTGTTTTTCTTTGTGACTTGTGGTTGCCAGAATCTTTTTATTTCTGAGTCTATAAATTGTAGACCTGCCCACCCCCAAGTATTTGGCCGCCTGCCCTACACCCATATAATTTTCCCGTGCTGGCTTTAACAAATTCTCTTTATAATGAACGATTTCTTGTCGTGGAATTCTATGAAATGGTGTTTTCCCGGGTCCTTTTCCTTTTAGAGTTGAGAGTATGTTTTTATCTATCAAATCATATACTTCCCACGGAGGTAAGTTAAGGTATTCTGCTGCTTCGGGGACATCCATAATGTTTCCTGGCATGAGTGGTTTGACTTCTTCTCTTCGGAGTATCCTGATATGGGTTCGTTTTGATGATGGGATTCCTGAATAATCATTCAGGCGGCCTTGTTTGATCCATCGGACTACAGTATCTGTGTTGAAGTTCATCAAAGCCGCAGCTTCTCCAATGAACAGGTATTCCTCAAGGAACTTATCCAGGTCTTGTCTCATGATGTATGTTTTTTGTTTTCCATCAATGTCTTCAATTGTGGCAGTTACCAGACCGGCATCTATAAGATACAGGATAAGACGCATATCAATTCCAAGTATACCGCCTGTCCTGAATAGTGATAATTTATTATTGTCTCTTTTTTGTTCAGTATCTGTATCACGATAATTTCTTATTTCTTTTTCATGGAAAAGTAATCTTGAGAGACCTTTTCCTTCTTTACATAATATTGGATTGAAGACACCTTCCCGTACTAAATGTAATAGTTTCGAGGTATCGATATCGAGCCTGGTATTTGCGATTTTCTTGACTGCTTCAAATGTTGAAAAATATCCATCTGGTTTCCTATCCACGAGAATATACTTTTCCTCAGAAAGGAATTCTTGTTCGAACCGTTCCACTGTTTCCGGTTCGAAATATTTCGGGCCCCAAGGTCTGATGGTATAGGGAGGAAGAAATCCATCTTTCACCAATAATTTGACGGTTTTTATATTCAGGTCAAGTCGTTCAGATAGGTCTAAAGGCGAGAGCATTGCGTCAACTTTCTTTTTCAACGCATATACACTGTCTGCATCAATCAGGATCTATTTTTGGTCTTTATTTCGATAATGCTAGCCTTTATTACCTTTTGATTTATTAGCTGTAGTATAAAATTATAATCGATGCCCAGTATACGACGTGATTCGCCAGTAGTAATGTGTTTTTTCTGAATATCTTTATCCTGTATATCGAGATACTTTATATTAGCACTCAGGTGTCCACCATTCCATTGTTCGTTCAGGTAATTGCTATACGTAGAATGTATAAAGGCAAAACTTTCATTGTCAAGCTTATAAAATAACAGTTCTTTTAATCCACCGAAATCTTTTACAATACCGCTTATTCTGTATTTGGCTCGATCTATTGTACTGTATTCATTGAGGAATTCGTAGAATTTTTGTGGCCATTCCAGTAAAATAGAAGCTGCTGAGTTTATCAGGATCAAGTTGGTGAAATTGGAAACTCTTTTCTTTTCTCTTATCCATTTGAGTGGAGTGGAGGTCATATCGCCTAACCTCAGGAATCTGGAAGACTCAGGGAGTTTGTTCAGGACGATTGAAAATAGTTTCAGTGCCCTGAAAAAATCCGGAGGGGACAATTCCATTGCAGGACTATTAATATTCTGGGTGGCATTATCTGAATATCCGGATTCGTTTATTTCAAGCAGGTTCTGGATGAAGACTTGGTTGCGAATTGCTTCTGGATAAGGAATGATATCTACAGGGTTGACTGTGAGTAAATCTTTTCCGCAGTTGCATTTGTTTCTCAGTATGCTGTATACTCTGACAGGGTGGTTGCACGAGGGGCAGGTGCTCTGGAGTATGACTTTATGCTTCAGGCATATCGTAACAGGTATGATATCCCAGTAAATCCTGTGATAACCTGATTCGTTGACACATAATGGACAGTATTGGGTCGTTGAGTGCCTTACATAATTCTTCAGCAGGTCCGAATCCATTATGGAGTCATTTGCATGTGAGAAGAATTTCGTGAATCTGTGTGAAGTTGTAGAGAAAATATCTTCTTCTGAACACTTGTTCAAAGAGGAAAGGATCCTGATAGTATTTGGGTTGTTTAAATTATTCTGAGTAGAGAACTTATCAGGCGACTCTGCCAGTCTATTTAATATCCTCCCCGGGTATTCGTAAACGTTAGCCTCGGTCAATCGGAAGACTAAACTCAATAAGCTCTCAAAAGGTCGAATTTTCGTTCGTATAGGCAATGGATTCATGAATATGGTTTTCTGTTTATCGTTCGGGTTATTTTGTTCTCAGAATCTCATTTATCCTTATTTTTTCTTTTATTTTTCTGAGGCGATTATTTAAGGCAGTATCAGTTATTTTATAGTTCTCTTTCGGGTTTTCTAGGGCTTCTTCGATATCCTCTATGGTACTGCTTCCAAAAGGGTTTATTTTCCAGGTTTTGTCTGATTTGACATGCTGATCAAAGGCCTTTGCGAGTATATCATTTGTCAGGTGTTTTTCCTTACTCTCTAAAGCCATGCTGGTTCCGAATTTTAATAGTTTCGTTACATAACCCACAACGCCGTCGGTTGCATAGTAAAACCTAAAAGCTGTTTCATCTTCAGAGAGGTTAGATATTTGTTCCAGTGGTAAATGCGTATCAAACATATATAGGAATTTCTCGAACTCATCAATTTCTTTGTCACTGGAGAACTTGAACGGTTCCAGTACATGTCTATGTGCGAACCTGCGGCTAAGTTGGGGATTGGCATCAAAAATGATCCCTGAGTTGTTTACATGACCCCCTCCATCAAGGCCAAGCAATACCACTGCTACGCCAGTATCTTCTATGAGGACTTTTAACCAATCAGTGACAGTGCGCAATACCTTTTGTGAGTCTCTGTCGATAAAATGCTGAAACTCGTCAAGTATTATCAATTTAACTTCGCATTTCTCGATGTATCGCATCAGACGGAGTGTCAGGACAGATTTGCTGCCCTTCTCTGCAAGGGGGTCTCCCATTTCATGTAACAGTTTCGTAACCAGTCCCTTTTCTGTTGCAGGGCTTGGAATCCTTATCATCAGAACTGGGATTTTGGTGACGTCTCCGTCATCATACCTGGGGTATTGCTTGACGTACTCTTTGCAGACGGTGGATTTACCCACACCCGTAAAACCGCCGATAAAGAGGTTTTCTGATTCTGATGATGATTGGGTTGTCTTATGGCAATACTCTATCTTTTTAACTGTTTCGTTGAAACGCGGATATTTGATTAGTATCCTGGAAACCTTATTTGTTATGTCGATGAAGTTCATCGATTCTGGGGTTTTGTAGTTATTAAGTTCAGTTGTTTTATCATCATCTGCCATGTTTCCCTCTTTTTGTTTCCCACCATTGGTTCTTTTAATACATCGATATCAGTCATTCTTGGAAGAAACTTCCCAGCCAGTCATGTCAAATTCTTTTTCTTTGGTTTTTCTTTGTCTAACCGGACTGGTTTCTTTATGTGGGACTTTTTGTGTTTGTTTTACTTTAGTTCTCTCTTTCACAGGTTTCTCGTCCTGATCTTCAACAATCGTTATATCTTTGGACGAGACTTGTCCGGTCTTTTCGAGATCAGATATGTTTTCTTCCGAATCGGTTCCCCCAACATTATTATATTCAGTCCCAATATCTGAAATCTTATAGTTCTCATTGCCAGAATTAGGTGTTGCAGGTTGGGGAATAACATTGACGGATACAGAAGCATCATCTGTATTGTTTTTCTGTTCTTTTTCAGGCAATTCTCTGCTTGAGATTTGGTCGAATTTCGCTATAAGTGGTGATGCTTTCCCTTTTTTACTTCGTTCTATTTTTGCCTCCTCTACAATCTTATTTATTCGGGCATCGGCATCTCTCAAGTCTTGCATGTTAACATTAGCTTTGATTTTCTTAACATTACTAATATTTATTTCGTGTTTCCAGAGGCTTAGGTCTTTTGTATACTTCTGTTCGTTTGCTTCAACTTCGATATATCTGTTTTCTCTTCGGTTAAATACCCAGATGCGAGAGATGTCGTCTGGGTTATACTTAAATTGTATTTGTGGTGCCTCTTTTGCTGGGTAAGAGTTCTTCATCCGGGTGAGTTCTCTGGAATTATAGAACAGTCCATTGAATTCGATTCCCTTGTTCGTGAGAGTCCTGGCTTCCAGTTCACCTAGCAATACTATTAGTTCCTCTTTTCTATAAGGAAGATTAACTGGAAATGCGTTCGTTCCGGTGTCCCATAGTGTTTGCGGGACATTTTTAATTCCGCGGTGGAACTTTTTACAGTATTTGTCTATGATCCAGGTATGGAGTATTTCAATGAATTCTTTAAATGGGATTTTAGCTTCTTCTACGGAGTCATAGCTTCCGCGCTTGTCATAAGAAGAAAAGCTCTTTCCAGGCAAGGTATTTAGTAAATCCTGATTTAAGGTTCCAAAAGCTCGTTCCATTGTTCCCTTGTACCAGGGCATCATACCAGGGCTGTATTGCAAGTTTATGTTTAACTGCAGACAGGCACTCTCTAAAGAGATACTGTGAAACTCTTTTCCGTTATCGACGATAAGCGTTTCAGGCACGCCGTAAGCAGACCATGTATTTTTGATCTCAGGATAACGTTCACTAACATTCGTCTTTGGAGATATGGCGTGATATAGACAGTACATTACACTGAGGTAACTGGGCTTATTGAAGCCCACATAAAAGCCAAGAGGATAACGGCTGTACTTATCTATCATGTATGTAATATGTGGCCTTCCCAGTTTTAGGTTTCTATTATCATCATCCACGACGAATAAATCAAGTGGGGTGTGGTCTATTTCGGCTATCTCCAGTGGACGGGTGGGCTTTAGCCCTGCTCCCTTAGTTCCAAACTGCTTTTCTGCCTCTATTGTATCGTAACGGTGTTTGGTGGCATCATAAAGATTAAGAGCATTTATTCTCCTAGTTATGGTGGGATAACTTATTAGAGGAAGCTGATCATCGGCTGGCCTGGTTTTATTTGCGTTCACGATTAAATCTTGAATATCATCGCATGTTTCTCGTCTGGTCGGCCTTGATGGGCGGTAATAAGAATTCTCGATCCCTTCTTTGATTAGCTCCTCTACTTCATTTCTGGTTCTAGGTTCGCCTCTTGCTCCGCTGTCCTGGTAAGAGGGTACGAGTGCTCTGATATCATTACCGTTTCGTTCATATGCTCTTATCCATCGGTATACAGTTGCTATATGCGGTCTTTTAGTTCCATCCATTGTTATTTTGTTAAACAGCGGGTCCGAGGTTATCTGGTTTATTCTTTCTTTGACTTTCTCTCTAGTACGATCGTGATTGGACAGCTTAAGCAATGGTTTTATGAGTTCATAATGTAAAATTGCAATTTCGCTGTATTCATCTTTAGCAGTCGATAGATCAGGACATGAAGGAGTATTATCACTATCTTGTGCTTCAGTTTTGAAGAACCTGAGTTTCCCCTCAAATAAACAGTTCACCAGTTCGGGTTCGGATACAATAGATCTCCGTTTGGTATTTTCATCCTCAACCTCGATGTTTTTCTTGTCCAGATTCTGGATAATCTTGTAAGTAGTACCATCCTTCATATATCGTGCGCCCGGTATTGGTAAGATCGTAGGCAAGTTAATCGTCTCCTTCTGACTTCATGGTCTTTATTATCGTTTGACCGGACAGCGGTTCTCTCAGGTCTGCTACCAAGATCTGATAGTAAAGAAGCGCATAGATGTTGCTAATCGCATCATGCCCGGAGTTTTCTTTTAGGATTGTGATGAGTTTCTCAAGACATATCTCCCCAGAACTTTGGATTATTTCTATTGCTTGCTGGCAGAACTCTGCTGGGACGTTAACTGTTGCATACCTGTGCAGCAGTTTGATGTTCGCCAGGAGACTACCATCTCGTATTTGTTCATCCGTGACGACCTTGAATACGTATCCTGCGTTTTTACAATATTCAGCCCCGGCCAGGAATCTTAATATGTTATCTGGTTTCTTTACTTTTGAAGCAGGTTTAACTTCAACCAGCTCTCTGGCAGTGCGTCTTTCAACATAAAAGTCAGGGGTATATTTGCGGGGTTTGTTTTTATATTTATATTTTATTTTTATGGGTTGCTCTTTGAAAAATCTTACATCGGGATCAAATTCTAGGAGATAGATGAAATCCCGTTCTATCTGGGATTCCCACATCACGGTTCGCCCTGTCTTCAGGCTGGGGAACTTTCCAATTACTTTCCGGAATCCAGATCGATTTGTTATTTTTCGCGTCATATTTCTTTTTTATGTTTTATTTATTATTTGTATTAATAAACACAAGTAATATTTAACCTTTTGCGTTTTTTACGTTTTATCTATGCTATCTATTAATTATAAGTACTATGACGCCTTAATTACCCAGATATATGGAGCAAAAAAAAGGTATAGACGAAAGAATAGAAGAACTGGCACTTATTGCCAAAGGTCTAGGGCATGATTTAAGGTTTAAGTTATATGAGAAGCTTCTTAAAAATAAGAACCAAGAGGTTCTTGTTATTGAGCTGTCAAAGATGGTTGGCAGCTCGTATCGCAATGTACAGGTCCATTTGCAGTTTTTGGTTAATGCCGGGCTTGTAAGACTTGATACAGAAGCGTATCCCACGACTGTTCGTATATTGAAAAGTGTTCATATCTTTGAGAAGAGGGTGATGACCAGTAATAAAGAAGAAATCAGGTCGCTTGATATTCATGAGTCCATTAAAAACTTTGGAGATATGGTACTCTTTTCTGATAAAATTGCTGACTATGAAGAGGTCACTGATAGGGAAAAGATTGTTAGGATTGCTAATGGTCTAGGCCATAAAACAAGAATATATATAATGGTATTATTTTCAATCCTGCCGTTGATGCAGAGTATTACTATGATTGAGAAAAAACTGAGAGGAACACCGTATGAAAGTTCAAATCGTAATGTATCACAGCACATTGATAAGATGGCTCAAGCGGGTATTGTGCATATATTAAAAGAATATCGTGAAAAATGTGTTTATGTGGATAAAGTTATAAAGATTGAGACAAGAGATGTCATATAATCTGAAAGAACGAATAGCAATCGATATGCTTCTTACTGCTCAGAACCTGCTCATTACATCTGGTATTTTATAAAATCCAAAATGGTAGACTGTAACAAAATATCTGTAAGACTGTCAATGGCGGTCAAAAATTCCCCAGTTGACAATCTTGGGTAAAAACCCAGGATTGTGAATATGCTGAAAATGGAGGGGTGGTTAATGTTGAGGTATTTGTATAAACAGGGATTTGCACATAAGTAAACTCTTCAGACAAACAGGACACGACAGAAAAACAATACTAACATACACAAAATCCATCATATCAATCGCTCTTCAATAAAACATTACCTGTGAATGATACGGTAATCTCTTTTATCTTGCCTTTCTGCGCGATAATAACAGCATTCATATCTGCAAGTCTTGTTATGAATCGTGAGATCGTGCTTTCCGAGAGTTTTGTCCTTTTTGCTATCTCAGTGATCGTTGTGGGCTGATGTTCTGATATATCTGACAGTATATGCTTTGTTTTTTCATCCAATAAACTGGTTATTCGTGGAAGCGATATCTCACGAGCCACTCTATCCATATCGCTGAAAGAGACCGTTTTCTTTATTTTATAAGAATTTACAAGGCAGGCAACCACAAAGGGAACGAGAACCTCGCGCGGACCGCCCGACATGTTGGCTATGATCTCACCATCCTGGGAACTAATCAGGTTCATCAGTTTTATCACGCACTCTTCAAATTCCTTATGCGGAACACGGAATACCTCGATTTTAATCTCATGGTGTATCTGATTTGTGAATTTCTGAATCTCATTCAGCGTATTTTCAGCCCTTGGGTCATTCTCTTCTTCAGGTCGTATGAGCACGAAGCGGTCACCTTTCTCTATACCGTATTTAACTATTAGAGAAATGATCTGGGAAATATCGAATCCGATGGTCGAAATATATGTCTTCATCAGATTGAATTATGCATTTATTGCATATTAAGTTTTATATTTCAAATTTCTGCAAACAAATATCAAATATGCAAAATTATGAAACTATTTCAATATTTCAGAAACTTTAAATATAAGGCATCTCATAGGTGACCAGCATGGTGCAGCAAATCAAGATCACCATAAGACCCTTATCAGAATTCGATATCCCTGCAAGTGAGGGGTACAGGCTGTACTCATCCCTCCTTTCATGCATGAAAGAGGCAGATGATGAAGCAAGCAGCCTTGTACATGATTCTTCCAGGAGTTCCATCCATTTAAGCGGACTGAAGGGCAAATTCTTCAGAAGTGACCGCCCCAATTTCAAGAGGGTGGCGCCGGGCGAAAGGTACATGTTCCATATAGGTGTGACAGACCCGGCTGAGACAAAGATATTTCAGGCAATGGTGAAGCCACTCATCTTTGACCGGCGAAACCTTGACCTTGAAGACGGGGAACTCATGATCGAAGATTTTTCAAGCACAACAAAGACCTTTGAAGAGATATTTGCATCGGCATCCAGATCTATCCGCCCGAAGCTCCTTTTTGATTTCCGAAGCCCTACCTGCATCCAGTACAGGAACAGTGATGTTACAGAAATGTTCCCTCACAGGCTTGCAGTTTTGCGGTCTCTCCAGTCAAAATGGAACAGCGTATGCCCCGAAGAAATGAAGCTGGCGCTTGCAGATGATGATATTGAGAGATATCTTATGGAAAAACCGGATGCACAGTCCTATAGGACTCATTCTGTGATGGTGAACACCGTATTTGACAAGAACAAAGGTCACGCGCGCCCGATATTCAAGCAGGGCTTCACATGTTGCTGCACATACTGGTTCACAAAGGATGCGCCCGTATCTGTCAAGAATGCGGCGCTCATCCTGGCGCAGTTCGCGGAATACAGCGGGGTGGGGAGTAGTGTGAGCAGAGGGTGCGGGTGGGTGGAAGTAAGGGTGGAGGAGGCGGAGAGATGAATATAAGAAAACCAGAATCAACAATATCTGCTGAAAAAATACGAGAATATATAGAAAAAGAAAAGGAACGTCTGGCTATTAAATCCAGTTCATACAACGTGCTTGCTGAATACTATGAGAAAGTTGACCACAAATTATTGAATTCAGGAATTGCATATCGTCCTGCAAAAAGTGTAGAGATGGGTAAGGTTGACCAACCAATGATCGGTCACATAAGAAATGGTGTTTGGGCGATTGTCGAACTAAACGAAGCTCTTGGGAAAATCGGTTTACAGACGTTGGATGATATAAAGTTAAAAGAAGTGTTGGCTCTTTTTGTTTCCCATGACATTCACAAACTAAGTGGAAAAAATTGGAAAGAACAATTCGATATATCGGAAAAGGAAGTATCCGAATGGGCAGAAAAGTTTGGTCTATTTGAATTTGCACCAGCATTAAATGCCAAAGATTATCAATCGGTTTCCGTAGCGCAACATGCAATGACGGGCTTTCACTCGAATCTATCAGCTAAATTTACATTATATAAACCATGGACTGATGTAGCAGATTCTCTTGCAAGCATAGAAATACCTATGGCTTCAGATTCAATGCAAAAACAGTTAGACCAGATAGATGAAAATCTTGATTTTTATTATCATACTTTTAATGAAGCAACTGGCATACTTTCAAATCTTGTTCACACTGGGATTGCTTCATGGGCTAAAATAAAGGGCTTGATCCCGCTTCTGGTTTTTGAAAAAGGGATTGTGTATGTTGGAAAAAAAGGGATAGAATGCAAATTAAATTCAACGAGCGATATTGAAGAAATATATGAACATTTTAAAGAAAAATTGAATAAGGCGCATCCTGCAATTACCGAACCAAATGATCTAAGTAAAAGCATAATTCCTCTTGGAGAAAAAGGGTTGTTTAAATTAGATAATGTAAATTTCTACTGTGCAGGTTTGCATAATGTTCTTAAAGCGTTCATAGCCGCTGCTGTACTAAAGAATGATGATGGAAATCGAAAAGTGGTGATCGATATTGAAAACCACAAAATCACGGCAGATGATAAAGAACCTGATATGCAGTATCCACCCGCTAATGTCATAAATATTCCATCCAAATATATCACAAACATTGAAGCGAATGGAAAAGAAATTGACGCTGGAGAAATTCTAATTTATTGCGCGAATGAAGAACGTAGAAAAGGGAAATACACGCTGATACCACAAAGCGTTGAAATTAATGGAAAAAAAGCTGATTTTTCTAAATTTGTGATCAATGGCCCAGGTTTAAATACCAGTCAGGTTGGATATCGACTTCACTTAAAAGCTGATTTTGGCATAGATATTGGATGGAGCGGAGAGATCATATCATATTCAAGAGCTATTTCAGGCATCAGAATGCAATTTGTTGATCAACTGATTAAATTGAAAGCATTGGAAACTGATAATGCCGTCCTTGAAACGTGTAAAATGTTTAATGTTGATAAAGAACTTACACAGAAATTATCCGACTATGCAGAAGGTACGGAGAATGACCACCACATAGTTGGTGGATTCTGGAATTATTCCTATGTGATTGCTCGAGATATCCTTGATCGTGATGTAAATGGGATAATGTTTAAAAATATATCTGATATTGAAAAAATCAGATATATTGAAAAGTTAGTATTTGAATATATTCATAAAATCCCTGATAAAAAATGGATAGAATTCGAAAAAAATTGTATGTATCCATATAAAGATAAAATGCTTGTATGGATATCGGAAAACCTTGATTTTAATAAGTCAATGGTTTTTGGAAAAATTCCAAATAAAATAAATAAATTTGAAGCTTATTTAAATGGTGAGGGTATATGCAAATTGACCAATGATACCCTTTATGATTTAGGATCTTCAGGCATATCTCAAGATTTGAGTATGTTGAAATACACATTTTCGAACCGATTACCAATAGGAGCACAAAATAAAATAAAACTTGAAGTTTCAGTTCCTATAGAAATTGAATTTGCTCTCAGGCAAATGGGACACAATTTTAAAGGTGGAGATAAAAAAATATATTATAAATTGATCCCTGACCATTTTTATACTCCAATCCTCAGTGAGATGTTCTCAGATACACTTTCTATGTTTGATGGAAATTCCCAGACGAACATACGCGGAATTGCCCAGGGGATTCTCTCTTCTGATTCTTTTTTTTACCATATGATAATAAAAGAACTTGCATCGGAATATGGTCAGAAAATATTAAGGTATTCAGGAAACGGTTTTAGAAGCCTCTTTTCAACATATGTTATTGTTCTCAATATGAACTGTAAGAAGAAAGATACCTCCAGCCGAAATGAAACTCAATGTTGGTTCATGGGAGCATATCTTGGAATGATCCTTGCTGCAACAACCGGATGTCGTGTTGTGGTAGGTGAAAATCCAATTTGTGTGACAAGAGGTGATGAATTTAAAGAGATTGTTAAGTTTGACTCTCCATATGCATCTGTAAAAAGAATATTCGGTGACCAAATCAGTCTATCAGAACTGAATGAGGCAATTATTTTGGCATCTCTTATTATCAGTATGGGGTATGAATATGAATATGATGGTAGTTCTATACCAAAGCAGCTTCAAAAAATTAGAACCCATTTATTCCCAGGAAGCGCGATATTGAAAGAAATATATCGCCAATACGAAAAGGATAAAAAAAGAGGAGGTTCTGGCGCTTTTATTAATAAAGCAAGAGTTTATTCGAAAAATGGAGATGAGCGTATCGATAGTGATCATATTGGTCTGATAGAACAGGCCATTAAATTAGATACATTTGGAGGTAATAAAATGGCAGTAGAATCAATCCATGAGCTTGCTGCACTTGGTCTAAAAGTGGCAATACCAAAGGGGTATGAACCCCATCGTATAGAAAAATTATTTAGAGAATCAACAAAGGCAGTAATAGCAAAGAAACAGGGTAATTACAAACCAGAAGATTATATTGATGCAGTTTCAGGCAGATTGCTAAAAATGATGAGGCGAGCCGGTGATGATCAATTCTACTATAAATCTGGATTATATGATTCAGAAAGAACTCTGAAGTTTGCAGAAGCCTATGTAAACTTTGTATTTTACAAGATAGCTGATGGTCAACCAGGCAAATTGAAACAAAAATCGAATGATCTTTCAGATGGATTTTATGCAGCCACTCTATATCAATGGGATTCTGCTTTTAAAACAACTAAAGCAGAAGTAGAAGCTACAAAAGCCAAAAAAGCTGAAAAAAATGGAACTGAGGTAAATAAATGACAAACAATGAAAATAAAACAAATAATATTGAAACGTTTAAAGAATTGCTCAAAGATTTCACTCTTCCTAAGCCAGAAAATAAACCAAAGGAAAATTACGTAAACATCCTTATATTGAGAGAACTCAAGAGCGCTGCCCGTTTTACAACAGATGGGGTGGAAGCAAACTCTGCGATAATACGCATAGGTGGCATTGAAGAAACAGTCGGTAAAATGTTTGGTCGTAAACAGGTTGCAAGTGACAGAAGAAAAGCCAAAGCTCTCCAGCGCATGCTTATTTCGGAAGAAATGAAAAAAGCGATAGGAGCTGATGGGTGGGATGGGTGCACAATGAAAGTAAATGATATGTGTCAGAAATGTCCAGAATGTATACTTTTTGGAAGTGCAGCCTCAGATGAAAGCATAAGTATAACATCGCGGGTTATGTATGATGAAGCTTACACTATTCGAGCACTTAGTGCAATCGTTCAAGAATATTTCCAGAATGCCCCAGGCGATGATTATTCAAAAGAACCCACGTCAGGAATCCGCGAACCAGATTTCTTCAAAGAGGGAACTTTGTTTCCGTGCGTTATTACATTAAAAGATGTAACTGCTGAAGAATTGATGTTCTTTTTGAATATAACAGATAGAAATTCACGATATGGAGCAACAACCACACGATTTGGCAAAGTCCAGAATCATATTCTTGGGGTTTATGCCGGACATCGAGAAGGGCCTTCAAGCTTGGAAGTTACACGCAATATCGCATTGAAACTTGCAGGAAGGATACTGGATTCGGATACGATCAAGACGACTCCGGAAGAAAAATTGAAAAAAGTAATGTATAGTGACACTTTACAAGTCGAAGATGTCAAAAAACTTGCAACGGAATCATATGAAGAAATTTCAAAAAATCAACGAATTAATTATGTAGCAAACGAAATTGTTTCTACGTCCAATGCAGGAGAAAATATTGAGAAAACAAAAATTGTCACAACATCCGCATCAGAAGGAACTAATAATTTAATCCCCCCTGTCAAATCAATAGGCACCGGAGTTAAGTTTAATGAAACGTCGGTATCAAGTATTTTGACCGAATTGAATGATGATGTTATGAAAGCCCTCTTAGTTGAGCAAATTAATAAGCTTGGAAATTTATTAAATTTGCAGAATACTCAAGAGGAAAAAGCCAAAACATCCAAAGCGAGAGTTAAAAAAGCCAAAACTGAAACCCCGTCAACTCCAGTTCAGCAGAATGTGCCTTAGGTGATGTGAAAATAATGGCGAAACAGATTCAAATCTCATTAAGTCCTGTGCTTCCGAAGATTGAGAATATCAAAGTGCGTGCTTTCAGAGGGATTATAGAATTAATGAGTGAATTATTCTTCGCCTCCCTTGAACCTGGAGACAATTTTACAACTGAACCAATTATTTTGAATACTGCACTATTTTATGCTCTCGGATATGCTAAAGGAAACTATATTAATTTCCCAGTAAAAAAAGGTAGAGCGAAACAAAATCCAACTTATGTGGAGGATACATCAGACCTGGTGGATCGGATTTACATAACACCAGCTAAAGCCATAAATAACCCTGAATTTACAACTGAAATATATAATTCACGAAGTGATGACTATATACAGTCGAATAAATTAGCTCCGGCTGATGAAAATGCCAATACACCAACAGGACGTTATGGCGCAAGAAAACAGATTCAACCTGGTGCGCGATTTCTGTTTTATGTGTTAACTTTTGATGGTTCAGAACCAGATATGCCGCCTTATATTCGGATTGGAAAAAAACGCTGCAAAGCACGAGTAGAATGGAAAGAGGTAAGTGCAGTCGCATCAGATGGATTCTATAATACAACTCATCCGGTGCTAATAGATGACCTTGATTCGATTCCTCTGGGTGATATCACATTCAAAAGAATGCAGCCATTTGATATAATTCAAAATGCACGTTTTTCAGGGGATTATGTAAAAATTGACGGTAAAGATGTGCTGCCGCTGAATGTTCGTTATCTTCGGAGGATACGTATTTGATTATTGAAGAACTTGCACTTCCTCGGTATGATCAAGAACCGTTGATTGGCAATCATTTACCGTATGCACACCAGATAATAGCAAGAGATACTATCAGGAAAGTCAATGAATTTTTTCTTTTTATTACATCTCCGACAGGTTCCGGAAAAACTGATGCGTGGGCAGTGCCAGCGCTTAAAGAAAATAATCTTGGCGTTGTGATTGCGCTTTATCCAACCAATGCTCTCGCAGAGGATCAGTACAGATCCATCGTGCGCTTAAAAGAATCATTGAAATCAAATAAACAGATTGAATTTGTAACAGCAGAGAAGCTTGGATTGAAAAAGGATGATTTCTCATACAGGATAACCAAAGGTGAAATCTTAGTCGGGATGGTTCGTAAAATGGCAAACCATGGCGGTGGCATTATTGTAACAAATCCTGATATTTTTATTTATGCACTCAAAGGATATTTTTATGATGAATATCTAAAGTCAATTTTCAAGAACCATATAAATACCGTCGTTTTTGATGAATTCCATCTTTATGACCTGCGCCAGTCGGATATTATACTTTTTATTTTACATGATATTCTGATTGCAGATGGCACTGAAATGCGAAAATTCATATTTCTCAGTGCAACACCAAATGAACAGATACAATCAAAAATAATGAATGTTATAAGTGGAAATCTTTTTGATACCAGTCGAATTTGTATTGATGATCCAGTTATCGACAAACAGCCTATCATGCCTGAAGTAGAACTTGAATTTCGCCATGCTCCGCGTTTTATGGCCGGAGAAAAACTATTGAAAGACCTGAACTGGCTCAGAGAGTTTAAAGGAAATCAACGTATGGCGATTATTTTTGATAGCGCACATGAAGTTGCAGTGGTAAGCGAGGTACTTCGAAGAGAAACTGATTGGAGAATCTGTGAGCGGAGTGGTTTTAGAAAAGATTCAATGGAAGATTCATTTGATGTTCTGGTTGGAAATAAAGCTGTAGAGGTTGGTATCGATTTCAAAGGAGAATATGCAATTTCACGTCTGATTTTCTCAGGTCATTCGGTCAGTGAATTCTTACAGCGTTTTGGCAGGTTAAGGAATCCTATTCCCGGTGAGAAATATAAATCAATCTGCTTTGCGCCTGTGGAAGTGGTTGAACATTTTAGTAAATTCGAAAAGATTTCCCGACAACATTTGGAAGAAAACTTGAAAAAAACTATGCATGATCCGAAACTTTCCGAAAATTTCAGGTGGCTGTATGGATATCTTGAAGCTTACGAATATATTTATAAAAATGCGTATGGCATCGGTGTTAAAGAAGCCAAAAAAATGCGAAGTGGTCATTCATTTCCACCGCTAAAAGGCGGATTACCATCTGATAAAAAAGATATTTATTTCAGTCAAGGCTTGGATTTGATTAGAGAGCATTATTTCAAAAATAGGAATATAAGTTCTAAAGAAATTTTGGAATTGATTGGATTGCCAGGCAAGTCAACAAAGCAGGAATTATTGGAATTCATGGATGAATTGAGCAATTTTAGAGGTAATGGGGTGGATATAGCATATTATGACTTAAGAACTCAAACATTTGGCACTTATAATGCATTTTTTCTGCTTCGATGGGCAGACATGGAACTTTTATCAAAGAAATTATTCAAAAAAAGGCTTCCAGATAAATCAAAGGAAATTGATGAAATATCAGATAGAGTCGCAGGATATGCAATTATCAAGAATCTGATTGAAAAACCAAGATATATAAAATTTGTTGGAAGAGAAATGAAACAAATGGATCTCCCTGAAGCCGATCGAAAACCAGAAAAAGCATATGGATTGCTCCCAGTAACAGTTACAAAGGAAAGTTCGACAGAGGATTTAGATTTAAAATATATCCAAATTGAAATCAAGCGTACTGGTTTAATGTGCAGGTATCTTTCGAATTCAAGCAAAGTATCAAAGAAGTTCTATGATATTGATGATTACACTATGCTCATTGATTTCAAGGATGGATGTCTGGCAATTGGTTTAGATGCGATTTATGTTGACTGTGTGATTTATGACCGAATTTCAACAGCGTGAACTCGCTTATGGATAACGACCCCCTCCTAGTCAACGTCTCCGATCTCAACCAGTACCTCTACTGCGCGCGCCGTCTCTATTACCTGATGTTCTACAAGACGCAAGGATTAAACTACTATCTCGCTGACGGACGTTCAAAACATAAGAACCAGAGCAGGAGGGGCGGCTGGTATCGTGAAATATACCTGAAGTCTGAAAAAATGCACATGCACGGTAAGATCGACATTATAGAGGGGAAGGCTGACATGACTCCAATCGAGCGAAAACATGGCGATTCCTATTTCGACAACGACGAGATCCAGCTCGCCGCCTACTGCATGCTCCTCGAAGACTATCTCGAAGAACCCGTACGCCTTGGATACATCTATCTTTTCGGCACTAACGAGCGCTACGCCATCACAATAACCGAATGGCACCGCGAAAAGGTCATCGAGACCGTAGAAAAAATAAGAAGCATGTCACTTGATTCCATCCCCGGTTTCACTGACAATCCTAAAAAATGCAAGAATTGCAGTACCTCGCAGTACTGCCTGCCTGTTGAATCAAAATTACTGGAGCGTGTATAAAATGAAAGAAAGCGAAGGCATATTCGACGACAGCGTGGTATTCGTGACCACGCAGGGAAGCGTCATAGGCATAGATGGCGGAAGAATTACTGTTGCGAAAAAAGGCGAGGGAGAACTCGCCTCATTTCCCATAGGTAAAGTGGATACCATCAACGTTTTTGGAGGAGTTAACTTCACAACACCGTTCGTGGCAAGCGCGAATGAACACGGCATCGTCCTCAACTATTTCACAGAGAACGGCGCCTACCGCGGCAGTTTCTTGCCAGAGATCAACACCATCGCTGAAATAAGGCGCCGCCAGTATGCACAGAGTGATGCAGAAAAGCTAAAGATTGCAAAAAGGATCGTCCAGGCAAAAATCCACAACTCAAGGATACTTCTATCAAGAAAAGGAGTTAAATCAACGGATAAGTTGTTGGATATAGAGGTGCGCATCCTCGAAGATAAGAACATTAAGACCACAGATGAACTGATGGGTTTTGAGGGGCAGGCATCCGATATCTATTTCACCCTTCTTAACGAATGCCTCGTAGGTGATTGGACTTTCGAAAAGCGAACAAGGCGCCCGCCGCAAGACCATATCAACGCGCTCCTGTCACTCACCTATACAATGATCAAGAACGAAGTCCAAAGCGGCCTGCGCCAGTACAATCTTGATCCGTATCTGGGGATAATGCATGCTGACAGGCATGGAAGACCGGCGCTTGCACTTGATCTTATGGAAGAGTTCAGGGCGATCTTTGCGGATGCATTCGTTCTGCGTCTTGTGAACCGTGGTGAGATCACTCATGAAGATTTTGGCGTGGATAATCGATTGATAAAAGATGCCTTTAAGAAATACCTTGAAAAGTACGATGAATACATGAAAGAGGAGTTCAGCCATCCCAGGTTCGAGTACACAGTCAATCGCAGGAAAGCCATAAGAATGCAGGCTATCCTTTTGCGAAAAGCCATAACAGGTGAACTAAAGGAATACTACCCGCTGGAGTATCCCAAATGAGGCTTGTTATCACTTACGACATAAGCGATGACCGTATCAGGAGGCATGTCTTCAGGACGCTTGAGGAGTTTGGCGCCTGGAAGCAATACAGTGTTTTTGAGCTTGAGATCGACAGCGTTGAGAGAATTGAACTGGAAGACAGGTTGAAGAGTATCATCGAAAGCACCGATAAAATAAGGATATATTCTTTATGTGAAAGGTGCATTAATAATACAACAGAACTCGGTGAAATGACGCAAGTGAAAAAATCAAATGTTATATAAGCCCATATTGGTTCCGGTCATTTTTCCTGAACGTATATAAACAGCGGGTATGCATAAGGTTCGTGAAATGACAGCATAATTCTGAGGATTTACAAAGGATTATAAGGCAAAAGGAGCATTTTTAGTATGCCGTCACAGCGCATTGGAAAACCCATAAGGGATTGAAACGGGTAAAAAGCGCCGCTTTGGCGGCGCTTTCCCTTGTCACAGCGCATTGGAAAACCCATAAGGGATTGAAACGGGTAAAAAGCGCCGCTTTGGCGGCGCTTTCCCTTGGTGTCACAGCGCATTGGAAAACCCATAAGGGATTGAAACGGGTAAAAAGCGCCGCTTTGGCGGCGCTTTCCCTTGGTCACAGCGCATTGGAAAACCCATAAGGGATTGAAACCTACCGTTGCAGGGGTTGTCATGATATATTCAACCGTCACAGCGCATTGGAAAACCCATAAGGGATTGAAACTCTGGCTGTATTTAGGTCATTGGCTGGAATACAAACGTCACAGCGCATTGGAAAACCCATAAGGGATTGAAACAACGATAAAGAACCATATCCAGAATGAGGAGTAACATGTCACAGCGCATTGGAAAACCCATAAGGGATTGAAACTCATAGATGAAGTTGTGGATGGTATGACTGAAAATGTCACAGCGCATTGGAAAACCCATAAGGGATTGAAACGTTATTCCAGCCAATGACCTCAATACAGCCAGAAAGTCACAGCGCATTGGAAAACCCATAAGGGATTGAAACGATGCGAATACAACCGACGGTGTGTCTCTTGCTGGGTCACAGCGCATTGGAAAACCCATAAGGGATTGAAACGAAGGCATAATGTTCTGTATAAATGGGTTAATCTGGTCACAGCGCATTGGAAAACCCATAAGGGATTGAAACTACCTTTGAGCAATGTTCGCAGTTCCAGCTTTTACGTCACAGCGCATTGGAAAACCCATAAGGGATTGAAACAGGGTTTTAAATCAAAATTAGGAAGTTTTATTTATGGTCACAGCGCATTGGAAAACCCATAAGGGATTGAAACTTTGTGGTTGTACCTGCAAGAGAAACACCGTCGGGTCACAGCGCATTGGAAAACCCATAAGGGATTGAAACTTTGGCCTTGTGGCAGGCTTAATCAAAGGTCGTCGGTCACAGCGCATTGGAAAACCCATAAGGGATTGAAACTTGCCCTTAAAAACAGAAAAAGAAAAAGAATAAAAAGTCACAGCGCATTGGAAAACCCATAAGGGATTGAAACTTGAGTTCTACACATCCTCTTGGTGTCAGTGGTACTAGGTCACAGCGCATTGGAAAACCCATAAGGGATTGAAACTTTGTATTGTTTAGAGCCAGCTGTTCTTCTATCATATGTCACAGCGCATTGGAAAACCCATAAGGGATTGAAACCCATCTGATGTCCCTGAATGCGAAACATCAAGCGTGTCACAGCGCATTGGAAAACCCATAAGGGATTGAAACGCAATGAATGAAGACATATCAATGCGTCCTGTTGTAGGTCACAGCGCATTGGAAAACCCATAAGGGATTGAAACAGCATGTTAGTAACGAGATACTAACTAATTTCATTGAGTCACAGCGCATTGGAAAACCCATAAGGGATTGAAACTTGTAGGCTCTCTGTTGGAATCAGCTCAGGACTATCCGGTCACAGCGCATTGGAAAACCCATAAGGGATTGAAACCCTGTTGTCACGTTTTGATGCGACAAACTCGTTGTCGAGTCACAGCGCATTGGAAAACCCATAAGGGATTGAAACAAATAAATTGTACTGGATTCGCAAGCGGTACTGGTAGCGTCACAGCGCATTGGAAAACCCATAAGGGATTGAAACCTTGATGAGGTGTGTTTTACCTCCCCCTCTCATTCCTGTGTCACAGCGCATTGGAAAACCCATAAGGGATTGAAACATAAACTTAAAGAGCAATGCAACGGCTTTATAAATTGGTCACAGCGCATTGGAAAACCCATAAGGGATTGAAACTCTTCTGCATAGTTCAACATGTCGCCGAAGGTCTTGTCACAGCGCATTGGAAAACCCATAAGGGATTGAAACTAAAATATGCGTATTTTGTCATTCATCAAATATAGTGTCACAGCGCATTGGAAAACCCATAAGGGATTGAAACATATATGTCTTGGAGAAGTTGCTATGATCCAGAATAAGTCACAGCGCATTGGAAAACCCATAAGGGATTGAAACAAAACTGAAAGAAGTGTAGCAGTAAGTCCGCTTGGTCACAGCGCATTGGAAAACCCATAAGGGATTGAAACCTCAAATGCCAGGCATGCGAAAGTATAACAGAAACCGAGAGTCACAGCGCATTGGAAAACCCATAAGGGATTGAAACTGGGGTATTGCGCCGTTCAATCCGGTGTGGGGTGTCAAGTCACAGCGCATTGGAAAACCCATAAGGGATTGAAACACGGTTCCAAACATGGGTATTCATTTCTATCAATACGGTCACAGCGCATTGGAAAACCCATAAGGGATTGAAACTAAAATGCCGCGTAATCGCCCGCTCCATTTCCGCTGGTCACAGCGCATTGGAAAACCCATAAGGGATTGAAACTGCTTCTCGGTATGGCGTAATATCCACGCTACCGAAAGTCACAGCGCATTGGAAAACCCATAAGGGATTGAAACCCTCCGTTTGCCGGGGCAACATTTCAGCGATTTGACGTCACAGCGCATTGGAAAACCCATAAGGGATTGAAACGTGGCGAAGTCCCACATTAAAAACCACTGAATGAGTTAAGTCACAGCGCATTGGAAAACCCATAAGGGATTGAAACTGAAGTCCTGCATCCCATGTTGTATTGCAATAGTTGGTCACAGCGCATTGGAAAACCCATAAGGGATTGAAACTGAAGTCCTGCATCCCATGTTGTATTGCAATAGTTGGTCACAGCGCATTGGAAAACCCATAAGGGATTGAAACGATTCTGGATATGAAAACATAGGTCTCTCGGCAATAACGTCACAGCGCATTGGAAAACCCATAAGGGATTGAAATCCAGTATTTGAGTTCGAACCTGTCTTCGCTACATAGTCACAGTGCCTTAGAAAAACCATACAAGCTTCATATTGCCGAGAATTCTTGAGAAGGCATGGAATTTTTCATTTGCAGACTTTTTCCTTTTCATTCGCAAAAATTATGGCTTCTCACACAAACTTTGTGCAAACTCACATTAGGAAATCCCAGTCGCAAACTTTGTGATTATAGTCGCAAACATTATGACCATAGTCGCAAACTTTGTGATAACCCACAGCCCATCTTCACACCCCCACCCCATACCTCTTCCTGTCCTTCAGCTCCTGCTTCTTCCCCTCATTCCATCCGCTCACAGCCTGAATATATCCGGTAACACGGGAAAGATGCTCCACATTATCGCTCTCGCAGTTGGGGCACTCATCCAGCAATCCCGACGCCACATGGAAATCATCCATGCACACAGTCATGTCCTTCGTGAAAGCAAAATAGCCCACCTGCGTGTTCTTCGCGATATTCATGGCAAACTCCTTGAGCCCGTGCGGGTCAGGCGCAGCCTCGCCAAGCCAGATATGAAGGATGTTGCCCCCGTCCACTATCGGGAAGAAGGTTTCCTCAAGCTTGATGCGCTCCGGGAGCGACACGTCCGCGCCCGGGGGCACATGCGTGCCGTTGGTGTAATATACCGGCAGGTCGCGCGTTTCGTGGATATGCGAGAGCGCCTCAGGGACATTGCCTTTGATTATCGGCTCGGCACACTTCCTGTATTCCTTGTGCAGCAGGTCTGAGACTGCGAATCTCTGTGCAGTCGTCTCCGCTGGCGTTCTTGCAAGTGCTATCTCCATGCCGAACTTCTCAGAGAGTTCCTTAGCATAGAACTTCATCTCGAACATGGCGCGGATAGCAAGCCTGCGCGCCTCCTCGCTCTCATGGATCTGCTTCCCTGTATGGTGCTGCACCATTTCATTGATGCCCACCACGCCAATAGTATAAACAAGCCCTTTCGTATCAACAGCGATTTCGCCGCGCTGCATGGTGTATGGGTCCTTCGGTCTTTGCGTGGCGAACGGCATCCTGTTATTCTTGATAACGATATCCATCCACTTGCGCTTCACCGTGAAGAGTTCCATGCACATATCCATCATCTGCTTGAGTCCAGCAAAAAGCGCCTCGTCGTTCTTATTTGCCGTATACGCAGCCCGAGGGCAGTTAAGTGACACTACCTGCCAGGCACCCATCGAAAAATGCTTGCCGTTCCTGAAGTAAAGCTTATCCTCAAACTCGGAGTCTTTTTCAAGCGAGGATGAGAAATTATATGCGCAGCACTGGTAGCAGCTTATGCCCTTTCCTGCGCCCCTGTATTCGGGAAGCTGGTTGTCAAAATACGGCGCGCCGTACTTGGCTGCAAGTTCAAACGCCTTCGTGTAAAGCTCGTCGTAGCTTAAAATATCAGGATGCGAGCGGTTGAAATCCTCATCCTCAACCATGAAATCAGGCTCGATGCTAATCTCGGGTTTCGGGAAATTGAACGGCTTTCCCCAGTAATCGCCTTCAAGCATAACGTTCATCAGGGCTTCAAACGAAAGGCGGACCTCGCGCTCGAATTCACCGTATGTGCGTTTGGGGGACATTACGCCGTCCCAGATACTGCCTTTGTAAACAACAGGCTTATCGCGCCAGAGTTTGGGGACGCCGGGGGACAACTGTACGGAGGAAAATACCAGCTGCCCGCCGCGCGCCACCATCATCTGGGTCATTTCATAAACGAACATCTGCATGAGCTGCTCTATCTCCTTGTAGCCCATGCCTTCAAAAAATGGAGCCATAAATGTCAGGAAATTATAGAATCCCTGCCCGCCTGCAAAATTCGTCTGGGCGCTTCCCAGCGCTTTCACGGCATGCAGTATCGCAACCTCGGCCTTCTTTGCAGGCCCTGCCACGCTTGCCTTTGTGCCGCTTCCGTCAGGCATCAGTCCGTAATAGAAGAAATACCGCAAATCCCAGTCCTGGCAGAAAGCGCGCGTTCCCAGGTATTCAAGGTCATGGATATGGATGTCGCCGTTAAGATGTGAGTCCGCAAGCCGCGGCGGAAGCATGAGAAGATATTGCTCCTTGCTCATCTTATCAGCTTTTTTCTTGTGGCTTGTCTCCGCATTCTCCTGGAGGTTGGCATTGTCGTTGGCTTCAAAGCCCGTGCCCATATCAATCCGATAAGCGTCAAAAACAGGCGTGCCTACCCTTGTTGAGATATTTCGCCATTCTGTATGCCCGCGTTCAAGAAGTATTATATTGACCAGTTCGCGTACCAGCGGCCCTGAAAGGAATTTCACGCCCATATCCTTTATTCTCTTCTCGGCTTCCCTGGCTATCTCTTTTGCTTCATCTTCGCTGATCGGCGCTATCCCGTGGAACTGCTCGCAGAGTTTTGTCTCTTTCAAAAGCTGTTTGACGATGGTGTTCCTATCCCAGTCCATAAGATGCCCGTCGGTTGTCCTCACCTTGGGAATCACCGATATCTGGGAGCCGCCGAGTGTTTTCTGGATAGTCTGTGTTTTTCTTGTTTGAGCGGTTCTGGTTTTCTGGCTTGTTTTCTCTTTTTCTTTCAGGAACGCATCTAACAATTCCCCTTTATGTTCCTGCATAAGATTTAATATCTGAACTTCAATGTATTTGCCCATCGTTTGTTGCACCTCTTTTAGTCTGTCATGCAATTTCATCCTTCACAGCCAATACGGTACTTTGATTCGAAACCCGTGGGTTCACCAGAGTCAAAGCATAACTTGCTGAAAGCCTTACTTTCCTTCCTTAAGCAAAGATTCCAGTTTGTCCTGGTTTATCCTGTCCTGTGTAAACAGGTCGTTATATGTATGGAATTTATTACCTACTTGCAGCACCGGCGCTGCCATCGTAAATACGCCGTTCATCCTCAGTTCTGTTAATGCTGCCGGGGTAGCCATATCTACCTCAGTAAATGGTACATTCTTATTTTCCAGGAATTGCTTCAGTACCCTGCAATTCGGACAGTTTTTGGTAGAATATATCAGGATGCCCTGCATGCCATATCTCCTTTGTAAATTACAAGTATATCTTGAAGGGTTATAACAGTTTTCCAGACCACTTCTGGATACAATTCTCCAATATCTGGTACCATATATGTTAACAGACTGAATAATAAGATAACAAGTTTATTACCACATTGGTTACCTGCCTGGATAATATTGTCTTTTAAATCTGTTAAGGACTGTAAAAAAGGCTTCGTGTTGAGCAAATCCTTTGCGTACTTTGCGCCCTCTGCGGTGAAAAACCCTGCACCGCAAAGCACGCCAAGAGCGCAAAGTAACTTTATACGAGATTTAACACCAAAAGATTTTACCTCAACTCTTTTAAGAAAAAATTATGTACTAAGCTGGTGTGTTAATTTCGATTTATGTACCTTAAATTCAAAGATGAAGTTTTATCTGTATTATCGAATGCAGTGGCTAAAGCGGGATTTGAAGCCGAAGACATGGCGTTAAATGAATCCCCACATGCGGACATCTCCTCCTCGGTGGCATTCAAGCTGGCTCCGAAATACAAACGAAGCCCAAAAGAGATATGCGAAATCATATACGCAAATATCAAAGTACCGCCCGATTCCTTCATCGACAGGGCAGTGACTGCAGGTCCTTACATCAACTTTTTCGTCAGCCGCCCGTTCTTAAATGAAACCATGCTACGCATTCTGCTTGAAAGAGAGGATTTCGGGAACCTGGATAACAGGGGAAAAGTAATTCTTGAGCATACATCTGCAAACCCGGACGGTCCTCTGCATATCGGTCATATCAGGAATTCGGTAATTGGCGATACACTTGCCAGGATTCTATCGCGCGCCGGTTACGATGTCGAAACGCAGTATTACATAAACGATATGGGAAGGCAGATTGCCGTGGTTGTCTGGGGACTTGAGAATTTTAAATTCGATGTAAGCAAAAAGAAAGACCATGCAATAGCCGAGGTCTATATCAACGCAAATAAGAATCTTGTTGATGAAAAAGAGCATTCGCCCGAAGTGGATGCCATCATGAAAAAATACGAGGCAGGCGACCCGGAAACCAATAAAAAATTCAAAGACGCCATAGATACCGCCATGGAGGGAATAAAAGACTCCCTGCGCCGCATTAATATCCACCATGACAAATTCACATGGGAATCGCAGTTCGTGCGTGGCGGCGATGTCAACAAAATGATGGAGCGGATAAAAAAACTTGACCGCGCCATGATAAAGGACGGGGCGCTTATGGTTGATTTAAACGATATGGGGATTCAAAAGTCGCTGGTAATCCAGCGCTCGGACGGGACATCTCTTTACACCACCCGCGACCTTTCGTACCACGAATGGAAGGCAAAACAATGCGACAGAATGATAGACATACTCGGCGCAGACCACAAACTCATATCATCCCAGCTTAAGGTGATGCTCACGATTCTCGGTCTTAAGGAGCCGGAAATCGTAATTTTTGAATTCGTATCGCTGCCTGAAGGCTCAATGAGTACGCGAAGGGGTGTTTTCATCTCGGCTGACGAACTCCTGGACGAGGTTGAAAAAGCGGCTTATGAAGTTGTGGATAAAAAGCTTCCCGAAAAGGATGAGGAGTTTAAAAAGAAGGTGGCGGCGTTTGTGAGCATCGGCGCAGTGAGGTACGATATTATCAGGATATCACCGGAAAAGGCAACCACGTTTAACTGGAAGGAGGCTGTTGACTTTGAAAAACAAGGAGCGCCGTTTATCCAGTATTCACATGCCAGGGCATGCAGCATTATCAGGAAGGCGCAAGAAGATGGAATTGCATTTGAGGTATTTGACCCCAATGTGCTGCTTGAGGAGCAGGAAATCGCGCTCGTAAAAAAGCTGGCCTGGTTTGAAAACACCATCGATGTCGCATCAAGGGATTTAAAACCCAATGTCCTTGCCATTTATGCGAGAGAACTTGCAGATGCTTTTAACCAGTTCTACAGGTATGTGCCAGTGCTTGATGCCGAACCCGAGTTCAGGGCTGCGCGGCTTGCTCTTGTTGACTGCTCCCGCATCGTGCTTGCGAATGCGCTTGATACGCTCGGGATTACAGCGCCGGAATCGATGTAAGGTTTATGAGGATAATCTCGGTCGTGGGATATAAAAAAACAGGGAAAACAACATTAGTTGAACAGTTAGTAAGCGCGCTTTCAAAGCGCGGTTCTGTCGGGACAATTAAGCACATTCATGAGAACAGGATAAACACGCCCGGTACTGATACATGGAAACATGCGAATGCAGGCGCGGACGTGGTGGTCGCAGTAACCCCTGAAGAACTCGTGACATTCTCGAAGGACAACAATCTTACAAAAGCAATTGATGAGCTTGCAAACGAAGGTATGGATTTTGCAGTGGTCGAGGGTTTTAAGGATAGCAGACTCCCGAAAATAGCACTTGGCGATGTAAAAGCCGCAGAAATTATTAAACAATTGGATAATCCGGAAAGTGCAGACATTGAAGAACTTGTGGAAATTATCATTCGACAGCCGGAATATCATACGCTGGATTCACTCATTCAAAAGCTCCGGAAATCAAAAGATCTGGAAAAAACAGGCGCCATAGGGACATTCACAGGTATCGTCAGGGCGCAAAATAAAGGTGCTCGGACTGAGTATCTTGAATTTGAGGAATACGGGGGATTTGCAAGGCAAAAAATGGATGAAATATGTGCCCAGCTTCGGGAAAAGGAAGGTATAATCGAGGTGCTGATGCATCACAGGACGGGAATCATCCCAAAAGGCGAAGATATCGTTTACATTGTTGTTGCGGCAAGCCACAGGGAACAGCTTTTTCCTGTATTAAGAGAAGCGATTGAACGCCTGAAACTTGAAGTCCCGATCTGGAAGAAAGAGCACACAGTAGAAGGAGAATGGTGGGTTCACGATGAGAAGTAATATGGCTGGAAAAAATTAACCACAGAGCACACAGAGAGCACAGAGTTGGTTTTTCTCTGTCCTTTGTGAACTCTGTGGTTTATATGCGGAAGACTGCCTCAAGGTTTTTGCTTGTAATACCGCTCTTTTTCGCTGAAGATGCAGCCGCAGTATTTTTGCATATATAATTCAAGAGCCCTTGCAAGCTCGCGGGATTCCCTGTATCCTTCCCTGAAATCCTCATAATAAAATTTGACACCGTACTCGTTCGCGATTTTTTCCCCAATTCCGGCGAGCAGTTCATGTTTCTGGTATGGCGAGATAAGGAGTGATGTCGTGAACGCATCAAACCCGAACTGGCGCGCAGTTTTCGCCGCCTCTTCAAGCCTCAGGGAATAGCAGAATTCGCACCTGTCAGGGGAAGCGAGGGCGCCGCGAAGGTAATTCTCCATATCATAATCCTTATAAATCACTTTTGTTCCTTTAATTTGCGCATATTTTTCAAGCGCTTCCATCCGGTTCTTATATTCAGTATAAGGATGGATGTTGGGATTGTAAAAAAGAGCGGTCACGTCGTGCCCATCCTCAAGCAGCCGTTTATGGGGATATGTAAAGCAAGGCGCGCAGCAGACGTGGACGAGAATTCGCATATCAGCCAAACATCATTCCCATGCCGCTTGCTGCATTCTCTTCTTCGGCGACAAAAGAGGCAGTGACGATTTTCTTTTCTTCGCCAATGAGCTTTTCCACGCCAATCCCCTCGAATTTCTCTTCTGCGCGGTCGATGTCTTCTGAATTGGCTTTGATATACAGGAAATAACCTTTGCGCTCAGACCCCAGGAGCTTGCATTCCCTGACCGTATAGCCTATGCGTTTGAAGAAATCGTCTTCCAGTACCGTTGCCATGTCTTTGCTGACTTTATCTTCATAGAAATAAACAGATTCCATAATGTATCCTCCTATATTATTTATTTACTTTTTTATAACAGGTATAACAGACAGGTTTTTCATAAGTGGTGGCAGATTCTTTTCCACAAATATGACAAAAATTTTCCTGAAATTGTGGGTTGCTGTATTTTTCCCAAGACCCATAACAGTTAAAGCAAAGTGGTTTTTCAAGATTTATTTTTAAATTTGCCCCGCAACGAATGCAAAAGCCACTTGGAATAACTGGGATTTCCTTCTCCATTTTTCTTATAGCAAATGGAGGTTCTTCACTTGTATTTATGATTGCAGTCACTTCATTATATATATCCTCGTACAACTTTGAATCAGTTTCCTTATCAATTTTAATCCCCATCTCTCTGTTATTCCGTTGAGAAAAATCGTATAAATTCATAGAGGTGATAATTGCTGTATTCTCATTTAAATAACATTTAGCATGAAGATTTTCAAAACAATATACTTTACAGTTTTTTAATTCTTGTAAGAAACTCAATTCATCTGCGTTTATTTTGTTATCTTTTCTATAGACAACTTTAATTGTCACCGATGGCAAATCTTTCTCTTTAATCCTTTGTCTTAAGCTATCTGCTATTTGAAGATAGGGACTTATTAAGTACAGTTTATCCTTTGAATTTTTAATTAATTCTTCCAGCTTATAGGATATTCCTGATGTTGTTAAAAACTCAGCCATTTTTAGCTCCTCTCATGTACTTGATAGAGATAGTGGTTAATAAATAATTCCAGTCGGCTCAGATTATTGCAATGAGGATTTTTACAACCACTCCTATCATTATAGAATAAGTGACATTAATCATCGTTCCTGCAAGAAAGAATAAAGAATTTTTACTCATATCTTCCCTGCGCACTATAGCTTTGGCTGCGAATATCAACGCTAAAGCCGTATAAGCTTCCAGAATCATAAAAGTCAATATCAACAGATTTTCACACTTTCCCACCACAAAACCAGTATCACGCACTTCTTTATCTATTTTTTTGCTCATCGGCTCTGTGGAAATCCTGGATAAGATGTAATTTACCACTATTCCGCTGGTAACAAGCAATACAATATAACCTGCAATCAGAATCGCAACTTCATTTATGTTTATGTTCATTCAAAATCACCCATATATACATTCTGGATTAATTCTCCAGTGCATAATTTAATCCTTGCTCAATATGCCTAATTTCTTCCCACAGAGCGCGGTTAAGAGCTTTAGATACGGCCTGTTGAGTTATTCCCAGTCTTTTTGCTACTTCATGTTGGCTACCAGTCTCTCTGTACTCCTTGACAATCAAGTGCTGTTTTGCAGACAAATTTTTCTTAAATAATAGAATTAAATTAATCTCCCCGCTTATCAGATTTTCAAGGGCTTTATCATCAATGGATATACTAAATATTAATTTTGATTTTTTAAGTTCACCCATAATATCAGAAGCCCTATGAAAAGCAGGCCCATCCATTTTTGCCACATCACTGCTCTCTGCCGCAGTATCTATATAGTCAAAGACCACTACAAAACGCATCGAATCTGGATATAATTTCTCTAATATCGTTGATGTTATGTCATAACTCTTGGATATATCAAATAAAACACCTTCTATCTCATCAATCCCCTTTAAAATCTTGAATTCAGCATAAATATAATCAGCATACAAAGTGTTAATTTCATTGCAAGTTTCCTGCAATTTCTTTTGAAAAGCATCTTTATCTTTTATCCGACGAGAAGAAATAATATCGCCTAATATTACACAGAGCTGCTTCTTCATAAAATTACTATATCTTCTTGCCCATATATAATAACAACCTTTTTTGGTTGTATTTCCAAAAACAACCTTTTTTGGTTGTATTCCCAAAAACAACCCTCATCGTCCAAAGAACAGACGCGCTATATATTCCTTCAGCATACCATGATTCGCAATCACCACATCCGCCCCCTTCAACCTCTGCGCCTCAACGTATGTGGGAATTCCTATGCAGAACAAACCCGCCCTCTTTGCAGATTCCACGCCCAGCGGCGCATTCTCGATAACGATACACTCATCTTTTTCTAATTTAAGCATCCCAACAGCTTTCAGGTACGGCTCAGGCGCGGGTTTTCCTTCCTTCACATCATTTCCGGTAACCACAACGTCAAATTTTCCCGGGAAAAAACGTGCAAGCAGTCCCATGACCACAGCCCTGTCAGAACCCGACACAACACCGAGAAGGCATTTGTTTTTCAATAACTCAAGACATTTATATATTCCGGGAAATACGGTTACTTTATTGGTTTTTGTAAAAATCTCCATTTTCTTCTTTGCAAGCTCTTCGAAATCCTCTTGTGTCGGGGTCCTGCCTGCCTTCCTGAATACAAGCCTGATTATTCCTTCATGATTCGAACCCTCGATATCATAGATATCCTGCCGGTTGATTTGGATACCAACTTCGGCAAAAACTGCTATCCAGGCATCAGCATGATAAGGCATCGAATCCACAAGCACGCCATCCATATCGAAAATAACTGCTTTTGGTATCATTCCATATCGTTCCTGAGGATTCCCTGTGTTGCGGGAATGTAAAATAGTTTGGATGGAAAATTTTAGCCTCGGAGGCGCAGAGAACACAGAGAAATAATAACTCTGTGACCTCCGTGTCTCGGTGGCTAATTTACACCCATTGCGTTGCAAAAGTATTTTATACCTCTCTTCAAATTGTAAGCACCATGAAAGCCTACGAGTTTGAATTCCCGGATGACAGGTATTACATGAAAAATCACGTATGGCTAAAGCCTGAAAAAGGCGAAATACTCATCGGGATAACGGAACTCGGCCAGTCGCTTTCAAAAGGAATAGTGCACATAGACCTGCCTGAAATCGGGGAATCAATCAAAAAAGGAGACATGCTGGTGGCATATGAAACCATAAAAGCGGTCTCGCAGATATCACTCCCGTTCGACGCCGAGGTCACGGGAATCAATGAAAAACTCTGGGAAGACCCAAACATCATTAATGGGAAACCATACAGCGAATGGCTTGTGAAAATAAAAGGAGAGCTTCGTCAGGTCATGAAAGTAAAAGAAGCTGTGGAATATTATACAGGATTAATCGCAAAAGAGCGCGAACGGTATGCCGATAATTAAGTTTATATATGACAATGCTATTAACGAATTAAATGAGGAAAAAATATGGTCGAAATAGAGGGATATAATCTTCCGGATGAGCTGTATTATACTAAAGATCACACATGGGCAAGGCTAGAAGACAATGGCAATGTGACAGTTGGCATGGACGCCTACGGTGCAAAAGCGGCTGGCAATATCGAGTTCATAGACCTTCCGATGGAAGACGACGAGTTCGAAAGCGGTGAGGCATTCGGCTCACTCGAATCTGCAAAATGGGTGGGCGGCCTCTTGATGCCCGTAGCAGGCACGGTTATTGAAGTAAACGAAAACATTGAGGATGAACTCGGCCTCCTTGCAAAAGACCCTTATGGCGAGGGGTGGCTAATCAAAATCAAGCCAAGTAACTTAAAAGATGACCTGAAAGCCCTTACTCATGGGGCTGATGTCGGTCCCTGGCTTAAAAAAGATATAGAAACCAGGAAGAAAAAATAATTACCAGTTTTCTTCTTTTTCTTTAAACTCG
>JAPMTY010000114.1 GCA_026552835.1 Candidatus Methanoperedens sp. | reverse complement strand
GCAAACAACATTTGAGAAAATCACGAGCATGAGAGCGAACCTCGGGAAGGCAAGCCCGGGCGACCTTAATAAAATGGACGGGGAAATGAGGGGGCTGCTCGGGAATATTATCGCTGTTGCCGAGAATTATCCAGCATTGAAAACTTCAGAAACCGTTGTGATAACCATGAATTCCATTAAGGATATTGAAGATGAGATCGCCCGGCACAGATACACATATAATAACATTATCCAGGAATTCAATACGATGATTGACACCATTCCATCAAAATTTGTGGCGATATTAGCTGGCCTTGGGAAGAGGGATTACCTTGAGTTCAAGGAAGAAGAACTGAAAAAACCAGTGGTGAGCTGGGGTTGAGCGAAACCAGGCAAATCATAACTTTACTGATTGTTGTCGCATTAATCGGCCTATCAGGACTTTTCATAGTGGACTCACTTGATATTGGAGGGCCGTGCCGTTTGGGAAGCTGTAGTGAGGTTTATGTGGACAGCTACAGGGGAGACCTGTACCTGAACGGTTCACTTGATGAAAAATTCATCTGGGAAATCAAAGAGCCTGGAAAATTCAGGATGCTTTTTAGAACATGGAAAGTGCCGCTCTCATCCGGGAAACTCGAATACCCCTATATAGAAGCCGTTAGCATCACGCCGCCTCCCGGAACAATTCCATACGCAAAGGATTATCAAAGCCAGGTGAAAATATTTTCACATTCGTATGCAGGATACGCTGATGAGATAGGCACCCTGGCCGATAGCGATGAAGCCGGGATTTACAAACCTGAAAGATTTGATGCAGGAACTTATGAAATCAATTATGGGTTCAAGGTGCATCCTCCTCTTGAGTGCGATGGGGAATATTGTCATTTGAATTTAAAAATCGCGGATGAACACAGGCCTTACAAACATTTCACATTTATCATTCACGACCCCAGCGGCTTTGTTTCACAAGTATTCATGCATCCTCAGATGGATACAAGAAAAGTTGGTGACACATGGGTCATTGATGGTACGAGCCCGGAAAATTCACTCCTGGAGGTTGAGATGCTGCTCGACCCTCAAGTCAAAAATGTCATGGGTGCTTTTCCTCAAAACATCTCAGGAGTTAAAGACAAAACGCTTTCAGCGAACTCAGGATATTACGGGAAATCCGGGATATTCTCAGCTCTCATCCTGGCATTGCAAGCACTGGTGTTCATTTTTCCCGTGATACTTGCATTGATCTACTATAGATACGGCAGGGAGAAGTCGTTTACCGTGCCTGAATTCCTGAGCGTTGTACCCCACCAGAGGAAACCCTGGCTCGTGAACCTTGTTTTCAGGAAAGATCCTTTTGATTTCGATGAAAATGGATTTTATGCAACGCTTCTTGATATGCACAGACGCGGCATATTGAAAATAGAAAATGGAATGGATAAAAAATCGGAAGATGGGCTGAAGATTCGCATTCTGAAACATGAGGCAGCAGATGATGAATATGAGAAGAAAGTGCTTGATTTCCTTCTGAGTTTTGCAAAAATGGATGTATTTGATACCAGGGTATTTGAGGCACGAATAAAAGAGTTAAGTATGTCAGCGATTGGTGGGTCACAGGCGGCGTCATACAGATTGGACAATATCCGTGAAAGGATGCAGATACTTATGAAGGTCTCTGAAAAAAATGCCGCGAATGAGTATGTCACGGGCGGAAAAAAGTATGTGGCAGGATTTATTACACTGTTTTCCCTGGTATTAATCGCAATGCTGATTCTGAATTTATCTTTCGGGACAATTTATCCCCGGCTATCTATCGGTCTCCCAATTTCCATCATTCTCTTATTGCAGTCCATCCCTCCTTTATTTGTCTCCTCCGCCCTTTTCGGAAGATGGAAAGAGAATTATTATAAGGAGAAACTTGAATGGGATGCGTTCCGGGATTTCCTCTCAGACTTTGCAATGATCAGGAAGTACGCGCCGGAAGACATAAAAATGTGGCAGGAATGGCTTGTGTATGGAACAGCCCTTGGCGTAGGAGATAAGGTTGCAAAAGCGATGGAAGAACTGAATGTTCATATCCCTGAGGCCAATACGGTGCATTACATGCCGGTGTTTTTCGGGCATGTGTATGGCATGACCTCTCCGGCATCATCCGGCAGTGGAGGTGGATTCAGCGGAGGGGGCGGATTCGGGGGCGGCGGCGGGTTTGGTGGTGGCGGAGGAGGCGCGCGTTAGCATTCATTCTTATTTTCAATATTCACTTTCCTTTCTGTCCAATCCCATCAATTCTAAAAACTCAGCCGGTGTCCTGTATTCCTCCTGCCCATTAAAATCCCTGTCCAGGGCGATGAGATATTGTATTGGAATTTGAGTCCGGGAACTCAAAAACATATATGAAAACATCGTCCATGAAAAAACCTATATTTCATCTCGTAGCCTCTGGATATCTGCTGCCAGTTGTTCAGGGCTTACTTTTCTCTTTTTATTCGCCTGTATCTCTCTCCAGATTGTTTTTTTATCAAGCAGGTTAAGGTCTATCGCATATTTTATTAAAGCTGCCCTTATCGCTTCGGATTTGATTTTGAATAAACCCAGTTCTACCATTTGCTTTTAACCCAGTGCATTAAGAGACGCAATTCCTTCCTTAACAGCCTCTGCCGATTTGTCAAGGGATTTTTTCTCATCAGAAGTCAGCTTTAGTTCTATTATCTCTTCCACACCCTTGCGCCCAAGCTTCACAGGAACGCCAAGATAAATGTCCTTCTTTCCATATTCGCCATTGAGGTAAGCGCATGCCGGCAAAACCCTTTTTGTATCCTTCACGACAGCTTCGACCATATTCGTCACCGCAGCCGATGGGGCGTAAAAGGCGCTTCCGGTTTTCAGGAGATTGACAATTTCAGCCCCGCCGTTGACTGTCCTTTCCACGAGGCGCTTGATTGCATCTTCAGGCAGGAGTTCTGTTATCGGAACACCAGAAACTGTGGTAAAGCGCGGAAGCGGCACCATGGTATCGCCGTGCCCACCGAGTACCATTGCGCTTATATCCCGCGCGGAGCAGCCAAGTTCCATTGCGATAAACGAGGCAAACCTCCCCGAATCCAGCACGCCGCTCATCCCGAACACCCGCGCCGGGTCAAAGCCCGTGGTCTTCATTGTAACGTATGTCATTATGTCAAGCGGGTTGGTGACCGTGATGACCACGGAATCAGGCGCGTATTTTGCGATATTCTGTGAAACTTCCTTGATGATTTTGGTATTTATCTTAAGAAGGTCTTCCCTTGTCATACCGGGTTTTCTTGCTATTCCCGCAGTAACCACAACCACGTCCGAGCCCTCGATGTCCTTATAATCGTTCGTTCCTGTTATTTTTGAATCATACCCGAAAAGGGGGCCTGCTTCCATGAGGTCAAGGGCTTTTCCCTGTGGCAGTCCTTCAACGATATCAGTAAGGACAACGTCCCCGAGTTCTTTTTCTGCGATTCTTTGCGCGGCGGTCGCGCCCACTGCGCCGGCGCCGATGATTGTGATTTTTGGCATGAGTTTCACCTGATTTTGAAAATATTAACCGCAGATGAACGCAGATGCGGAAGTTATTCTGTGTGTCTGGGTTTTTATGTTGTTAGGGCTTTAAAGCATGATAATGTTTATGGCAGTCACGAACCGGCAGGATTATAAATCCGAAGCATCCGGGCCGGTGCATGAGGGTTTCTATCGTTTATTCATTGTTCTGAAAAGTAATGGCATAAATTGGCACGTTACCATATCATATGAAACTTTTATAAATATAATGAACTATTATTGTCAAGAAAACAAGCAATGCATATTTCAGTGGTGGCATCTTAGACAGGGCAAAGAAAAGAAGAAATTGACTCTGAATGTCATTTGAAGGAGAAATTTAATGTCAGAAAACAACGAACTGGAAAGAACACTTTGGGCCGCGGCAGACAAACTCCGCAATAATATGGACGCAGCCGAATATAAACACGTTGTATTGGGGCTAATTTTCCTGAAATATATTTCTGATGCTTTCAGTGATTTACATGAAAAACTAAAGGCCGGTGAAGGCGAATTTGAAAGGGCAAACCCTGAAGATGCTGACGAATACCTGGCGCATAACATATTTTTCGTCCCTGAAAAAGCCCGCTGGCGGTATTTGCAGGACAGGGCAAAACAGCCTGAAATAGGCAAGTTGATTGATGATGCGATGGACGCTATAGAGAGAATCAATAGCTCTTTAAAGGGAGTACTTCCAAAAATTTATGCCGACCCCGAACTCGACAAACCGCGCCTAGGGGAGCTTATTGACCTCATCGGAACCATCGGATTCAATCAGAGCGGACATCAGGCAAAAGATTTGCTCGGCAGGGTTTATGAATATTTCCTCGGGCAATTTGCCGATGCTGAGGGTAAAAAAGGCGGCCAGTTTTGGACGCCTAAAAGCATTGTAAAGCTATTGGTTGAAATGCTCGAACCATACAGTGGCCGCGTGTATGATGGTTGCTGCGGAAGCGGCGGTATGTTTGTGCAAAGTGAAAAGTTTATTGAAGAGCACGGTGGGCGTGTTGGCGACCTCTCAATATTTGGACAGGAAAGCAACCCGACCAGTCTGCGACTTGCGAAAATGAATCTGGCTATTCGTGGGATTGATGCGAAGGTCGAGCTGGGTGATACTTTTCTCAACGATAAACACAAAGACCTGAAAGCAAATTTTATCATGGCAAATCCGCCGTTTAATGTGAGCGACTGGAGCGGCGAACAACTGCGCGATGACAGCCGCTGGAAATACGGCGTGCCGCCGACCGGTAATGCCAACTATGCATGGCTTCAGCATTATGTCCATAAGTTAAGCCCCACCGGCACAGCGGGAATTGTGCTGGCGAACGGCAGTATGAACAGCAACTCCGGCGGCGAAGGTGAAATCCGCAAAAATATGATTGAGGCTGGGCTTATTGACTGTATGGTTTCCCTGCCCGCGCAGTTATTCTACAACACCATGATACCAGCCTGTCTATGGTTTTTGGCTCGCAACAAAACCAACGGCAAATTCCGCAACCGGTCAAACGAGATTCTCTTTATCGATGCGCGCAAACTCGGTACTATGATTAATAGGAGAAATAAAGAGTTTACTGATAACGATATTAAACTGATCGCCGAAACTTATCATAAATGGCGCAGCAAAGACGGTGGTTACGAGGACAAAGCCGGCTTTTGCAGAGCCGCGACGATTGAAGAAGTAAGAAAAAGCAACTACGTACTCATGCCTGGCCGTTATGTAGTTACTGAAGAAGAAGTGGACGATGGCGTGCCGTTCGATGAAAAAATGAACGCACTCACGACAAAACTTGCAGAACAGTTTGCAAAGGGCAATGAGCTAGAAAAAACCATCAAAGAGAATTTGAAAGGGATTGGGTATGAGTTCTAAGGGTTGGAAAAAAGGCAAACTGGATGATATTGCAGATATAACTATGGGACAATCTCCTGCGGGGGAAACCTGTAATGAAAAAGGAGACGGAATTCCATTATTGAATGGACCAACGGAATTTGGCAATTCCCATCCAGTTCCAGTTCAATTTACGACAGACCCAAAAAAGTTTGCAGACCTTGGCGATTTACTTTTTTGTGTTAGAGGTTCGACCACAGGCAGAATGAACTGGGCTAATCAAAGATTTGCTATTGGAAGGGGTATATCGGCTTTACGTCATAAGGATGGCAACCAATTGCAGCCTTTTTTAAAGGCTGTTCTTGATTTTAATCTCCCAACACTTCTTACAGAAGCGACAGGTTCGACATTTCCGAATGTTTCAAGCCAACAATTAAAAAGTTTAGAGATAAGTATTCCACCTCTCCAAACCCAAAAACGCATCGCTTCGATTCTAGCCGCGCTTGATGACAAAATCGAATTCAACCACCAGACCAACCAGACTCTGGAGGCTATAGCTCAGACTCTATTTAAAGAATGGTTTGAGAATTTCAATTTTCCCGGTGCTACGGGTGAAATGCAGGACAGCGAGCTTGGCCCCATCCCGAAGAGGTGGAGAGTTTATAGGCTGGGCGAACTGATTGATTCTGTTTCAATTACCCACAAATTCAACTGCGACAAGGTGATTTTTCTAAATACTTCAGATATTGAAGATGGCAAAATATTAAATCACAATTATAGCTCGATTGAAGGCTTACCGGGGCAAGCAAAAAAAAGTATTAAAAAGTTGGATATACTTTTTACTGAAATAAGGCCTGCTAATAAGAGATATGCATTGATTAATTTTGATGCAGAAGATTATGTTGTCTCTACTAAACTTATGGTATTGAGGACAATTTCTCATATTCATCCAATAATCATTTACAACTTCATTACAAGTAATGATGTTTTGACTGGATTACAGCATTTAGCTGAATCTCGGTCTGGAACTTTTCCTCAAATTACCTTCAATCAAGTAAAGGAATTGAAAATTGCCTTACCCAAGGATGCTCTTGCAGAGCAATATACTAAGTTGGCATGGTCCATCTTTGAAAACAAATCATTAAACGAACAGCAAACACAAACACTCGCGCAAATTCGCGACAATTTATTACCGAAATTGTTGAGTGGGGAGATTGAAGTATAATATGGAAAGTGAAAAATCCATAAGCTATAGTGATAATCCAAACTTCAATAAATGGCTTGACAGTAATGAAGATAACATTGTATCAATTGCAGGTTATTCTTTCTCTCCGAGCGAGACGCTTTATAGGATGAACTATGAGCGATATTGTGAAGAATCACAGCTATATTTGAATGATGATTCTTTACTTTTAGAAGAAATATATTCTGATTTTCCGACACCAATAGCATTTTATCTATACCAAGCCCAAGAAAACTATGATAATCCACATCATCGGCTTGATTTGTTGAAATCAACCTGGGAGTCTTTAGTATTTGTATTATATGGAGTTGTTGTTGGTGAAGCGAGGCATAAGAAACTTCCATTGAAGGAGACTGGTCTAGATCCGAAAGATTATTATTCTGACCGGTTAGCTGTAAAACTTAAGATAGTTGAGAATATTTTAGATTTATGCAAAAAGAAAGGTTATTCTTTTAAGAGTTTAGATATACTTGCAATTGATATTATCTCTAAGCTTAACGAACTAAATAGGAAAAGAAATGAGTTTGAGCATTCTTTTGCCGCAACACCTGATCAACAATGTGCTCTATATAATGAATTATTACCAGAGATGATTACCGCTCTAAAACTTATACGAGATTTACAAAAAGTAAGTCTTTTCCGTTTTCATAGCAATAGTGAAGGTGGTACTTTGTTGCCAAGGTGTGATGTTTTCAGGGGTCATTCACTTGATGGTGCGAAAAAGATTTTAAATATTAAGAAAGAAGATTTTGATATAGTAATTCATTATTTTAACAAAAAATCAATATTTTGTCATATTGAAGATGACGTTATTTTTTGTCTGTCACCCTTTATTCATTTCACGAAGGAAGTTCAAGATATTCATCCTAAACTTCTTTTTTTTAAGAAAAAGCTAGCTGAAGGGAAATATCTTTATGAAATTGTTAGTCAAGCCACTCAAATAAAATTAGATAAAATAGAATTCAAAGATAGAGATGATGAGATTAGGAAGTTGGTCATGGAAGAGGCTGCATGAGTAACTATATTACTGAATCCGAAATCGAGCAAATTGCCTTAGATAATCTGAAAGATTCAGGGTACGAAATCCTTTATGGGCCGGACATCTCCGAGGGTGATAATAAACTTAGAGACTATACCGATATGGTGTTGCAATCGCATTTGCGGGATGCGATAGAACGAATCAATCCTGCTATCCCTTCGGAGGCACGAGAGGAAGCGTTCAAAAAGTCTTTACGTTCAGTTTCACTCAATTTACTAGACAATAACGAGATATTCCACCGGTTTCTCACCGAAGGCATAGATGTTAAGTTTAGCTTGGGCGAAGGTAAAACAAAAACCGATAAAGTGTGGCTCATTGATTTTACGAATGTCGAAAAAAATACATTTGCTGCTATTAACCAGTTTACCGTTTTGGAAAATCACAATAACAAACGGCCAGATGTAGTTTTGTTTATAAACGGCTTGCCGCTCATTGTCATTGAATTAAAAAACGCAGCCGATGAAAATGCCGATATAAAAGCAGCCTTCAATCAATTGCAAACCTATAAACAGCTTATCCCTTCACTTTTTAGTTACAACGCGTTTTTAATTATCAGTGACGGTTGGTTTGCAAAGGCTGGAACCATCAGCAGTGATTACAGCCGTTTTATGGAATGGAAAACCTCAGACGGGATAAACATTATTGATAGCAAGCAGGAAAGTGAACTTGAACCCTTGGTCAAGGGCTTGCTTAATAAATCTACCTTGCTGGATGTCATGCGTCACTTTATTGTATTTGAAAAAACCAAAGAAAAGACTCTTAAGAAAATTGCCGCGTATCATCAGTACTATGCCGTCAATAAAGCCATTGCCAAAACAATAGAAGCCACCACCTCTAACCAAGAGGATATCAAAGGCCGCGCGGGTGTTGTCTGGCATACACAAGGGAGTGGAAAAAGCCTTTCCATGGTGTTTTACAGCGGCAAACTGGTACTTGCAGAGGAAATGAATAATCCCACCATTGTGGTACTGACAGACCGCAATGACCTTGACCAGCAGCTCTTTGAGACCTTTAGTAATTGCCAGCAGCTTGTCCGGCAAGCGCCCCAGCAGGCAGCCACCCGTGATGACCTTAAAAGGCTACTGTCCGTGGCTTCTGGAGGCGTGGTATTTTCAACGATTCAGAAATTTTTTCCGGATGAAGTAGGCGCTAAATATCAGCAGTTAAGCGATAGAAGGAATATTGTCGTGATTGCCGACGAAGCGCACCGCAGTCAGTACGACTTTATTGATGGTTTTGCACGGCACATGCGTGATGCCTTGCCGAACGCTGCATTTATTGGTTTTACCGGCACTCCGATTGAGAAAGAGGACAAAAACACTCGGGCCGTATTTGGCGATTATATCGACGTATACGATATTCAGCAGGCAGTCGAAGATGGTGCGACTGTCAGAATTTACTATGAGAGCCGTCTGGCAAAAATTGAACTAAGTGAAAGCGACCGGAAGATTCTGGATGCACGGGTGGAAGAAGTCACCGAAAATGATGAACTAACCGAGAAACAAAAACGATTTGCGAAATGGACAAGCAAAGAAGCAGTTGTCGGCAGTGAACAGCGATTGAGGCAGATTGCTTCGGACCTGGTGAATCATTTTGAACAGCGCCTTGCTGCTGCGGATGGGAAGGCCATGTTAGTTTGCATGAGCCGCAGAATCTGCGTGGCTATGCATGATGAAATTATAAAAATTCGCCCAGACTGGTATGACCCAGCGGACGACAAAGGTACAATCAAGGTTATCATGACGGGTTCTGCTAGCGACCCGCTCAGTTGGCAGGAGCACATCCGCAATAAACCAAAAAGACAATCCATCGGCGACCGTTTAAAAGACCCGAAAGATCCTTTAAAAATGGTAATCGTCCGCGATATGTGGTTGACAGGCTTTGACGCGCCCTGTTTACATACACTCTATATCGACAAGCCTATGAACGGTCACAACCTGATGCAGGCCATCGCGCGGATTAACCGTGTATTTGGCGACAAAGACGGCGGACTGGTAGTTGATTATATCGGCATCGCGCAGGATTTGAAAAAAGCCCTTGCGGTTTATACCGAAAATCGAGGCAAAGGCAAGCTTGCGTTCGATCAGGAAGAAGCCGTTGCTAAGATGATGGAATTCTATGAGATTGTTGTCGATATGTTCGGCAAATTTGATTATCGCAAATACTTTAGCTTGGAGGCAAAAGACAAACTCAATTTCATATTGGATGCCACAAATTTTATCGCTGATTTAAAGGATGAAGCGGCCGGTAAAGAAGTCCGAAACGGTAAGGCAAGGTTCAAGGAGAACGTAATTAAACTGCAAAAAGCATTTGCGATTTCGGTTCCTCATCCGAAAGCCTTTGAAATACGGGATGATTTGGCCTTTTTCCAAGCTATTAAAACAAGATTCTCAAAGTTTGACGACCAAACAAAGACTCGGACAAATGAAGAAATAGAAACTGCAATCCGGCAGATTGTGAATGACGCAATTATTTCAAGAGAAGTAATCGATGTCTTTGATGCGGCAGGAATTAAAAAACCTGACATTTCAATTCTATCGGATGAATTTTTAGCTGAAACTCAGGGTATGTCAAGAAAGAATCTTGCGTTGGAACTGCTCAAGCGTTTATTAAATGATGAAATAAGAAACAGAGCTAAAACCAATCTAATTCAAGGCAAGAAATTTTCAGAAATGCTTGCGGAAGCAGTTAAACGTTATCAAAATGGGCTGATTGATTCTGCTCAGGTAATTGAAGAACTGATTAAATTAGCCAAGGAAATTCGTGAAGCAGATAAGCGTGGGGAATCCCTTAATTTGCGTCAGGATGAACTGGCGTTTTATGATGCGCTGGCTGATAATCCAAAAGCTGAAACTGTTTTGGGGGACCAAACATTAAAAATGATTGCTCATGAGCTTGTTGATAGTGTCCAAAAAAACACTTCTATAGATTGGCAATTAAAAGAGAGTGTTCAGGCAAAACTAAGGGTTTTAGTAAAGCGGATTCTTCGAAAATACAAATATCCGCCCGATGACCCTGAAACTGGGGAATATACAGTTTCTGTAACGAAGGTATTGGATCAGGCCGAATTACTGGCCGATTACTGGACCACTGAAAAATAAGGAAACCGCCTCAGCCGTCCTGGCTCCACTGGAGAAAGGGGCGCATAGGCAGGCGTAATCTGCGTTTATCTGCTGTTCGTTTTCCCCATCGCTTACCCAACTTTTATCTTTCCACTCATCAATTTAAACCCCATGCGCATAGCCTTAAAAGTTGCCTATATCGGCACCGATTATCACGGGTTTCAGGTGCAGCCAGACCAAAAAACAGTAGAAGGCGAACTCATAAGAACGCTTTTGGAATTAAACATCATTAACGATCGCCATGAATCAAACTATATCGCAGCCGGGCGAACCGATAAGGGCGTTCATGCCCTTGGCCAGGTGATAGCATTCGATACCGACAATCCCGAAGTGGCACATCCCAGAGCTATTAACAGCAGGCTTCCTGCAACTATATGGACATGGGCAAGAGCGGAAGCTCCATCCGGCTTTGACCCGCGCCGAGATGCCCTGAACCGGGAATACAGGTATATCATGTGCGGGAAATACAACATCTCATCCCTTCGCAGCGCTTCAAAACTTTTAAAAGGGAAGCATGACTTCTCAAATTTCGCTACGCCTGATAAGGAAAGAACAAATACATGCAGGATAGAAAAAATAAAGATGCGGGCTGAAAGGGATTTCATAATCATGGATATCAGGGCAAACTACTTTCTCTGGCACATGGTCAGGAAAATCGCAACCGCAATGAAAATGGTGGGCAGCGGCGCAAGGGATATTTCCTGGCTTGAACAGATGCTTACGCCATCAGAATTCACCGAGGGACTTGAACCCGCCCCCGCTTATGGTCTTATTTTGAAAAATGTGGAATATGAAAACGTCGCATGGGCAGAAGATACATACACTAAAAAAATAATATCAGAGAGACTTGAGGAACAATTTTTATGGCATGGTGTCATGGCAGAGATGCTAAAGGAATTAAAGGAAAGCTTCACAGTATAGTTTGAGTATTATGCTTGAGAATTATGTTACTGGCATTTGAACTTTCAGGCGAGCACGACACCATTCCGAAGTCAGAGGTACTTGCCTGTCTTGAAGCATTAAAAGCTGATTTCCATATACATCTCTCACTTGATGGGTGTTTGATCATCGACCTTAAAAACAATGCCGATGAAATTACAAGAATCCTTTCAGGAAGGCTTGCAATGACCCATCATATCGTTAGAGTAATGGGCATTGGCGGACCTGATGAAAGGGATATCCTTGAAATGGTGAGCCAGAACCTTCAGGATTTTGAAGGGACATACAACGTCCGGGTCAAAAGAGTGAGGGAATATTCTACGATAAACACAGAACAGATGGAGCGGCGGCTCGGCGGGATTTTTTTTGACATGGGTTATCATGCCGACCTTAAAAATCCCAGAACGCAGTTCAGGGTGCTGCTCACCGAGGATAAGAGCATCTTCGGGGTTCTTGCAGGTTCGATTGACAGGGGAACATTTGAGGCGAGAAAACCCCATTACAAACCCTTTTTTTATCCCGGCGTCCTGATGCCGCGTGTGGCACGGGCGCTTGTGAATATTTCAAAACCCGGGAATTATTTATTAGACCCGTTCTGCGGGACAGGCGGGATTCTTGTCGAAGCCGGCCTCATCGGGATAAATGTTATCGGGGGTGATATGCAGCGAAAATTACTGCTCGGCGCAAAAATGAACCTCCTGCATTACAATGCCCATCATGCGCTGATGTACGAGGATGCATGCCGACTGGCAATTCGCGATGAGAGTATAGACGCAGTGGTCACCGATCCTCCTTACGGCAGGTCTGCTGCAATCAAGGCTTTTTCCCTTGAAGCACTGCTTATCGGTTCGTTAAAAGAGATTCACAGGGTATTAAAAAGAGGGAAACGCGCGGTCTTTATTTCCGAACGCCCTATTGAAGGGTTCGCTGAAGATGCGGGTTTTAAAATTGTCGAAACCCATATACAGAGGGTGCATAAAAGCCTGACAAGGCGTATCTCGGTTCTTGAAAAACCTGTTTAGATAAAAGGAGGGTAGTGGGCAGAGGGGATTATGGTGGTATATTAAAAAATTCTGCCCACTAACATTCGTATATATACGAACTATAGTATTTATAGTTTACGTCTGGTGTAAATCAAGTGTTCTTTAAAGCATCCTCAAATATCTCAAGCCCTTTGTCAATCTCACTTTTCTTGATTATCAAAGGAGGCACGAACCTGATTACTGAATCGCCTGCAGGAAGCAGTATCAATCCGCCGTCAAGCGCTTTTTTTACTATGGTTTCACGCTTTTGCGCCGCAGGAGCTTTGTTTTCTTCAACAAGCTCGATACCTATCATAAGACCGATGCCGCGCACATCGCCGATTATCGGATATTTGTCTTTAAGCTCATTTAAGCGCTTGAGGAGATAATTCCCTTTTTCGGTTGCTTTTTCCCCGAGTTTGGCGCTCTCCATGAATTCAAGCGTGGCAAACCCCCCGGCAGCCGCAAGCAGGTTTCCGCCGAAGGTATTTGCATGGGTTCCCGGCGGCCAGCTCATAATCGCGCTGCTGGAAAGCGTGGCTCCAAGCGGTATGCCGCCGCCTATGGATTTTGACATGCACACTATATCCGCCCTCACGTCGAAATTCTCCATCGCCATGAATTTACCCGTGCGGAAACCGCCGCTCTGGATTTCATCAGCGATCAGGAGAACGTCATTCTCATCGCATATCCTTCGTATCTCCTTATGGAATTCAGGCGGCGGGACGATGAAACCCCCCTCGCCCTGTATGGGTTCCACTACTATGGCGGCCGTATCCTTTGGCGAGAGTTCCCTCTTGAAAATAGTCCTCTCAATTTCTTTGGCGCAAGAGATGCCGCAATCCGGGTATTCAAGGTTAAGAGGGCAACGGTAGCAGTATGCGTAATGTGAATGCACGACACGGAACGACGGGAAGTGCTCCTTATGCTTTATTTTTGAACCTGTCAAGGAGAGTGCGCCCAGCGTCCTTCCGTGGAAAGCGCGATAGAAAGCCACCATCGAATTCTTTTTCGTGTACCAGAATGCAAGTTTCATTGCAGCCTCGACCGCTTCCGTCCCTGAATTTGAAAGAAATACCTTTTCGTATCCTGTCATTTCGCAAAGTTTCTCTGACAGTTTAACAGGGATTTCGGCATAAAAATCCGAAAATCCGCAGTGCACCATTTTTTCCATCTGGGCGCACACAGCCTGCTTTACTTTCTTGCAGTTATATCCGATATTCATGACCGCCACACTTGACGCAAAATCTATGTAGCTCCTGCCGTCAACATCGAATATTGTCGAACCCTCGGCGCTGTCAACCACAAGGTCATACGATCGCGTGAGGGACGGCGACATAACTTTATTATCGCGCTTTATGATTTCCCTTGATTTTGTTGTATTTTTTTTCATATTTAGTTTCCCCTATTCGATATCTATCTGCGCTTTCTGGAGTTTTCCGCTGTAATCGATATAAACAGTTTTTAATTCAGTGAATTCCTCTATCGCCGTAGTCCCGGCCTCACGCGTTCCGTTCCCTGTTGATTTCACGCCGCCAAACGGCAGGTGGATTTCCGCGCCTATGGTGGATGCATTGATGTACGTGATGCCGGCGTCGATTTTCTCGATGGCTTTAAAGGCGTTTTTTATGTTCCCTGTATAAATCGAAGACGATAGGCCATATTCCACAGAGTTTGCTATCCGTATCGCATCTTCAAGGCCGGAGGTACTGAGCAAGGAAACGACCGGGCCGAATATCTCTTCCCGTGCTATGCGCATATCCGGGGCAACATCTGTAAATATGGTCGGCTCAAAAAAGTAACCTGGCAGAGGATGGGCAATCCTCCCGCCAAAAGCCAGTTTTGCGCCTTCATTTTTTCCGATATCAGCATATTTTGCAATCTTTTGAAGCTGTGAATTATTTATGACAGGCCCGACATCGGTATTCTCCAGAAGGCCGTTTCCAAGCCTTAGCTTCTTTGTTCTTTCGATGAGCTTTTTTAAAAGTACCGGAAGTATTTTTTCATGGGCTATGACGCGGCTTGCGGCTGTGCATCTCTGCCCCGTCGTTCCGAATGCGCCCCAGACTATACCGTCGATTGCAAGATTGAGGTCTGCGTCATCCATGATTATAATTGGGTTCTTTCCCCCAAGTTCAAGCGATACCCGTTTCATCTCCTTTGCTGCTTCGCCCAGTATCCATTTTCCAGTCTCAAGCGAGCCTGTGAATGAAACAGCACGGATTTTCTTATTATGAATAATCGCGCTGCCCACGGTATCCCCTCCACCCGTAACAAGGTTCAAAACCCCTTTTGGAAGCCCTGCTTCAGTGAGTATCTTGACCAGTTCAATTGCCATAATCGGTGTGTCGCTTGCAGGTTTCAGCACCAGTGTGTTCCCCGATATGAGGGCAGGCATCATCTTCCATGCAGGGATAGCGAGCGGGAAATTCCATGGTGTGATGAGACCAACCACGCCTATCGGCCGGCGCACCGTCATTGCGAATTTATCCGGGAGTTCCGAGGGCGTGGTTTCTCCGAAAAGACGCCTTCCCTCGCCTGCTGCATAATACGCTATGTCGATGGCTTCCTGGACATCACCCCGCGCTTCTTTAAGGACTTTTCCCATTTCGGTTGTCATGAGGCGAGAAAGCTCTTCTTTTCGCTCCTCAAGCATCCTTGCCGCGCGGAAAAGTATCTTAGCGCGCTGCGGAGCCGGTGTGCTGCTCCATGAATCGAAAGCATTTTCTGCGCTGTCCACGGCGTTTTTTACATCCTCATCAGATGCTTTGTGGATTTTGCCGATTAACTCAAGTGTTGCCGGATTTAGGTCATCGAATGTCTCTCCATCGCTTGATGCAACCCATTCTCCGTTTATGAAAAGCTTGTATTCCTGCAAAAAACTCACCCCGTATTTAAGTTGGAGGCAATGCTATTTTAATGTTTTGCGTCTGTAAAATGAAAATTATCCAAGCATCTGCCTTATTTCGTTCTCAAGCGGCGCCCTCATGCCCTCGCTGAATCCGTGAGTTCCTGTTGTTACCGTATAGAACTGTTTCGGCTCTTTTGCTTTTTTAAAAGTGTTCTCGGCCAGATTTATCGGGATTATATTGTCATTTACAGAATGCATCATCACGAATCTGCGGGGAGGAATAAAACCAAGATATGTATCGGGGTCTATGGAGCGATAAAACCTGATAATCGTTTCATTCCGGACATTGACGAGCTGCGACTCTGTATCATAACCGCTTGTACTGATGCCTATAACTCCTTTGATATCAGGGTCAAGCGCCGCCGTTATGATTGCGAAGCGCCCGCCATTGCTTTCCCCGATAATAGCGATCTTTTGTGCGTCAATCCTTGAATCCTGCCTCAAAACATCCACTGAACGCAAGGCATCGAACACCATCTTATGCTCTACCGGTTCCTTGCCATCCACGAATAAGCTATAATCATATTCCATGTTCACGCCTCCGCGGTTGCGCTGCTCGATGCCAAGGCTTGCATATCCCATGTCTGATAAAATCTCAGCCAGCCCCTGCGTTCCTTCCTTCGGGACTGTGGCGCCGGGAAGAAGAACAACCGCAGGCACTTTTTTGTTCAAAGTCGGGATGCGAAGGAGTCCTTCTACGGTATAGTCCTTGCTCTGGAAAGAAATGGTTTCAAGAGAATAGTTGCTTCCCTTTGTGATATTAAGCACTGTGACATCAACTTTTCCCCTGTTTTCAGGATAGGAGAGAACACCGTCTTTATCCACTTTCCATTCCTGGCCTCCCTGCGGGATTAGAAAATAAACAATGGCCAGAATGATAAAAATACCGAGTATGATGGCGATGGTTCTTGATTTACCTGATGGCTGCTCTTTTACTTTTTTTGAGCTTATTCTTTGTTTGTTCTTCTTTGAGTTCATTTGCGATGAATCAGCTCGGCAAGTTCCGCTACTCTTTTTCCAAGCGCGCGCCCCTCTTTTAATCCGACATCGTCCGAGCCAGCAGCGCCATAGTGCCCGCCTGTCTCTAATGGGTCGCCAACCACTACCAGCCCTTCTATAAGCATTGCCTGGAGTATGGAGATGAGCGTGGTTTCCTTGCCGCCAGTCCTGTGCGCACCCGTGACAAAGGCTGCACCCACTTTATTGACCATCTTTTTCCTCACCATTATGGATTCGTCAAAGAATTTTTTAAGCTCTGCTGCCATCATCCCGAAATAGACCGGGGAGCCTGCTATGATGCCGTCGTATTCGGGAAGTTCGTTCATATCGACTTCATCCACCGTGTTAAGAGTCGGGTTTCCCCCGCCTTCGCGCACGCCTTCGGCGACCGCCTTTGCGAGCTTTTCGGTGTTGCCTGCTCTTGAATAATAGACTATAAGGATTTTTGCCATAAGGTATTGTTATATTTGAAAATCGATAAAGATTTCGATAGGCCTTATCCCATCACCGCCACTATCGGGGCTCGGAAAGAAGGTCGGAAGCGAGGAACGCGCTTTTCATTGGGATGCTATCGAACTATTCTCTTCTGGAAGCAATTGTTGCTTCATGTTATTAATAGCTTCGAGTAACTTGATAGTATCATTGACATCTAAAGCGTCTCCAGTATACCGAACTTCATATAAGCCTTGTAGATTTGATGGAAGGTTAACACCTTCCTTTACCAGAAGGATAAAACGACGGCCATATAAGGCCATAGCGGCGCCTATTTCAATTAACACATTTGGATTAATAATCGCATGAATGGTTCCTTTCTTATCAAGCAATTCCTCCTCTGCATTGACATGAATGATTGCTGCACCACAATCACGCATATCATTTAACACTTTATCAGGAACCGGTTGTGAAACGGTTTGCTTTTCAGTAGAAACTACCGGATCCAATTCACCAAACTTTAATAATTTTTTAATTGGTTCCAAAAACTCTGTATTCTTTCCATGTGTAAGAAATACGCGTTTTTTACGAGAACTATCAAATTTCGCCAGTTCTAGTTCCTTCATATCCGGTTTACGCGCTTCCTCAGCCGGACCGTTGATAGGAGGGGCATCGAGTTTAGTATCTATAGGCTCGACATCCTTGGTTGTTATGGGTATTGCCGACAAATCTACGTATGGTTCTTCTTTTATCTTCGTAATCAGGCCTAAACTATTTGCGCCTTCCATAATCAGTTTGAAGGTACTATCTAATCTATCTTTTGGAACACCCATTTCTTTCAAAACATTTTTAGCAATATCCTCTCTTGGGAGCCTCTTTCCATTATACTTTGTCAAAAACTCATTTATGATGCGAGGATGTAAAAAGGCTTCTTTCTTAGCAATAACGTCATCATTTTCCTCAGTTGGTTCAAATATTCTCTTCCCCAAACTTTCAAGAGCAATTACCTTTGCATTATATCCTCCATTTGTTAATCCATAAGCTATCGCGGCACCAGTAATCATTCGAAATGGACCAGAAGTTGGAGACATGTTCATTGCTTTTGCAACATTCAGTGGTGTTGTCGGAGCAGATGCATAATTGTCCACTATTGCTTTTGCTACACGAAGCGCCTGTTCGAGTGAATAAGCAGGCACATCTGTTTGACTCAGTCGACCTTTCTCCAATTTTTGATTTTTCTCCAAATTGTTCATTTTATCCTCTTCCTCCTCTTCCAGTGGTAGTTAATAGATTATAGGATATTAAAACTTATCGAAAATATTAATATTTTTTACTTTTTGTACTTTCAGTAGATCAGTAGTTTGTAAATATAGTAAAAACAGAAGTGAATTAAAAGATTTGTTTATAAATTTATTGCAGTTATGACAGTCTGCAAAATCAAAAAAGTAAAAAATAAAACGACTAACTCACAAACTTCGGCGAGAAATACTTCTTGATAACAGTATCGCACTTCTCGCAGGTTATCATGAGCCAGTCCCCTACTTCCTGCTTATCATAGTTGTCAAATATAGATGCTCCGCAGTTGGGGCAGACATAATACTCCTTGAAATAGTAGTTATAGAACTCTGGACACTTCTCAAGCCAGTTGATAGTCTTGCCCAGTCTTTCAAGATACCTCTGCTTCCCGCCCTCTGCTCCTTTCTGCAATTCATCATGCACATGCTCTTCCATGTGCTTGATGTGGCGCTTGCTGTTTTTTCGTATCCTCTGGTAGTCGCTGATATACTCTTTCCCGTGCTCAAGATATTTCTGGTACCCAGTTTTTGTATTCGAGCCTTCCCGCAGAGTTCTCAGGAAATATTCACTCATAAGGTCTTCCATCAGGTCTGAGCATTCCGTGCATATATTGTAGCCCTTGTAGTTTTTTGAGTCCTGCACGCCATTGCATATTTTGCAGGTTTCCATTATTCTCACCCCACAAGCACTGGTTTGGTAGCCTCACGCGTAAACATTATGGGATACAGGTTGAGGACGGACAGCAGGTCTCCCTTTTTGATCTCGCCCGATTCCTGCCCCATGACATAAGCCACATTGATGGTTCTGTCTGTTTCCACAGGAGCCGGTCCTTCTCTTGCCCCGACCTTGATTACCGAAACAATTGGATGGTGGCTGAAAGCGCAGGGCATTGCAAGCATATCTTTCTGTACCTTGATGTCCTTTACCTTCACACGCTCAAGTTTCCCCGCTCCGATTGTAACATCCTCATCCGCGATTACCATCTCCCACTTTGCTCTTGTAGCTATGGTAAATTCATATGGCGATGCCTTCACTTTTCTTCTGTTTACCTTCCCGTTGTCACGGGAAACCACGTTTACGATTTCACTCATAATGGTTTCACCTTGTTAGTAATATTTTCAATAGTACTTATAGTTTATCATGGTTAATCATTATAATAATTAATCGT
>JAPMTY010000113.1 GCA_026552835.1 Candidatus Methanoperedens sp. | reverse complement strand
TTATCCAGAAACACAAAATCGGGGCGAAATACGCACCCATTGACGTTGGTGTCAGGGTGGAAGTCCCGGCAATCGTAATGGACCCGATAACGAAGATTAACCGCGACCCGAAATTCCATATACAAACCAAGACCTATGATGATTTTGTCAGGACATTCTGCACCAACGAGCATGGTTTTGTGGTCAAGGAAGAGTATGAGGATTTCATAGCCACTAACGGGCATTCCATGACAAATATGGAATCTGAGAACACTAATTTTGCTTTTATTGTCAGGGTGGAGCTTACCGAACCCATTGAGAATACAGTGCGCTACGGGCGGTCGATTGCAAAGCTTGCTACCACTATTGGCGGGGGAAAGCCGGTGCTTCAGAGGATGGGCGATTTGCGGCGCGGCAGGCGCAGTACTGAAGCGAGAATCAGGAAGAATGTTGTGGTTAATACCCTTAAGGACGTGACGCCGGGCGATATATCCATGGCGCTGCCGCACCGCATCGTTACGGATATCAGGGAAGGGCTTGAGGTTTTAAACGAAATAATCCCAGGTGTGGCGTCCGATTCCACGCTTTTATATGCGCCCGAGGTGAAGTTCTATTCCATGCAGGTACTGGTTGACAGGAACATGGAATCCTCGGTTAAGAATCTTTTTGCGGCAGGGGACGGCGCAGGGCTTTCGAGGGATATTGTGAATGCGGCGGCGACAGGAGTGATTGCGGGACGGGGGATATTGAAGAAAGGATGATTAACATAACAAGAATGTTATATAACAAAATTGTTATATGAAAAATATCACTTTTGACCCTTCCCACATCGCCCGCTGCGCCCAGCTTGCCATGATTCTTGAAGTCTCAGCCACCCCCAAGCCCGGCAACATCGACAGAGACCACAACTACACAGACACGCGCTTTGAGCACTTCCTGGCAAGCGCCGTGGGCGTGTATCCAATCATGGAAAAAGCTGCGCGCTCAACGTCAGGCGTTGGCGCGCTCATCCATGAGGCCGTCGCAGAGAGCGGCAAATGGCAAAAAGGAGGAAACACGCATTTCGGGGCGTTTCTCCTGCTCATCCCGCTTGCAATGGCGGCAGGAAAATGTGAAAATAAAACATGCCTTAAAGCGCAGGCTCAAAAGGTTGTAAGAGAAACAACCGTAGATGATGCAATTGAACTATACGGGGCATTTTCCGAAGCAAAAGTGAAGGTTAAACCTGTTGATGACCTCGACCTTGGCGACAATTCTTCCATTAATAAAATCGAGGAGCGGGGATTGACCCTCTATAATCTTATGGAAATTTCCTGTGGTTATGATATGATAGCAGAGGAATGGACAAACGGTTTTAAAAGAACTTTTGAGTGCGCCGCTTCGATTCAGGACAAAATCAAAAAACACGGCATCAATGATGCCGTTGTCCTCACTTTTATGGAACTCCTTTCCAGCAATAAAGACACATTCATCCAGACAAAATTCGATAGCAAAAAAGCAGAGGGGGTTTCCATGCGGGCAAAAGAGATACTGCAAAAAGGTGACATCGAGGAAATAAGGGACAAAATACGTTCTTTTGATGAGGAATTGTTAAACGAAGAGGTGAATCCGGGCTCAACCGCTGATATAATCATCGCTGGGCTGTTCGTATCGCTTTTTGAGGGGATGAGATTTTGATTGCCAGCGGCAAAGCGGAGTTCATAAATGTGGAGGATTTCGGGATACACGACGGGATATCGGAAGTGATTTTTACAACCATCTCGCCTGATGGCATCCAAAATGCTGCGCCTATGGGTTTGCATAACAAGGGTGGCAGGCTCTTTGTGAGGATTTATAATTCAAAGACCCTGGAAAACATTATGAGCAAGCCTGTTGCGGCAGTAAATATCACGGACGACCCTGTATTGTTCGTGCAGTCGGCGCTTTCCGATGTCAGGCTGGAAAGATTTGAATTCCTGGAAGGTTTTCCGGTTTTGAAAGATGCTTTGGGATGGATTCTTTTTGAATGCAAATGTAAAGAGGGCGAAAATATTTCGGTTGTTGAACTTTCTCCCATCAAAGGAAAAATAAACACTCGAAACATCAAGCCAGTAAATCGTGGTTTCAATGCGGTCATTGAAGCTTCGATTCATGCCACAAGATATGTTGTGTTCAGGGAGCAAAAATACCTTGAACACATCGAATATTACAATTCCCTCGTTAAAAAATGCGGTGGGGCGCGCGAGAAGGAAGCGATGGGATTGCTTTATGAACTGATTGGGCACAAGAAATGAGCTAGGGAACTGCCAGGAAATAACTTGTCCAATGTCATTTAGTTTAACAGTGTGAAGTTACTTGCAAAATTGGTCAATTCTTAACAAATATTTCAAGAACATGTTCCTTCACAGGAGGCTTGTCTTTTTCCCATGAACGCCTCTGTGCAAGGTGAATAGTTGCATGTCCCGGTACCAGAGCCTCTACAGTAACCAGAACATCCAGGCTATAACCGGGAGGTAGTGGTCCGGTTCTTTTCTCATCGTCCACAAAATCCAATGATATGGAGACTACCTTTTCGATTTCTTCAATACTATATTCCCAGTTATAGCCTGCTGCACCCAATCCTTTTAGTCTGAATGTGTATTTTTCTCCGGCCTTGAGTTCAATCTTATCTGGAACTTCAACGGATTCAATAGGTTCTATATTTTTTCTCCCCGCCGGATTGTCCAGAAATCATCGGACAGATTTCTGTTCGCAAGATAGTCGTAGGGTATTGTGAAATAACCTTTCATACCCCAACTATCTCCCCATGAATTGCGAACGATAAATCTTTTCTTGGAATCGTCATAACCCACCCCGACCACTGCGTGACCGCCTAACTGCTTCTCGCCGGTCTTCGGCATCTGTACGACTCCGGTCTGCGCAACTTGCTGGGATTCAAAACTTTCGTACACCGAAAAGCCGAATACGAACGGATATCCATCTGCGAGGCAAGTCCTCATTTCATCAACTGTCTGGATTCGCTGGTACGATGTTATTTTATGGGTTGAAGCTTCTTTGTAACAGGGTGCAGATGGCTTCACTGTAAACTTCGAAATATCATACGGCCAGCGTTTTTCTGAACACACCCCTTGTTTGGAAAGAGTTTTGATACCATCACGGATCATAGCCCCTGAATCCGACGCTACTGAATGTTCAATGACGCGTTCATTGTAATATATGAACAATCTGCTCAATTCGATGTAGGTAACTTTGTCCTTCTTTTCCAGGAATTCCAATGCACCAACGAGGGCATTGCCCGAACAACTGCCAAGTTCCCCCTGGTCTTCCACCTTTGAACACATGGGGCGCAAATCGACAGCAGACGGAAGCTTTGCAGGTATCTTACGCACTACGCTGTACATTATATCCCGGTGGTCGGGCAAATCTGGAACCCAGCCGTAACCGGATTTTTTCGTCTCATTTTTTTTTGTCGAAACAACTTTTTTTTTCTCAGGCATATATATATTCCTCCTCTTAATTTTACATATATTATAATTATTTTAGTTTTACAAGTGTTTCATTCCACCACGAACCGTACCGCTTGCTAGAGTTTCCATATGGTCCAATATCTATTGTTAAACCGTTATTAAAAACCCAATTTCCTCTTAATGTACACATGTTCTTTTACTATTTATTGATTTTGGACGCAACTGCCCTCACCGATTCCATTAAAAGTTACATGGGAATGTTACAATATCGCAAAAAATTCAAGTTATTCTGACAATCCCCAGTTCCTCATTAAAATAGTACCCTGATTTTCCAATTATTTTTCCGAAAGTTCAGCCCTGATTACCTTCATGATTCCGTGGTCTCCCATCCAGATATTCCTTGTCTCAATCAGGTCTATCCTTTTCCTGTAATACGGTGCGTCAAGCACCAGCGTCTCGTATTCGCCGCCCTCGCCTGCAATATGAACCCTGTACTTTCTGTTGAGCGCTTTCAGGTCTTCTATCATCTTTTCATCAAAGCGCCGCCCGAGCCATGATTCATCCATTCCCGCAGCTGCGACCTTGACAATCCTGATATCCATACATTTTATCATGTCGCGAAGCAGCTCTTCAGGTTCTTTATGCCAAAGCGGCGCATACATCTCAAGGCCGAGTTCCTCACAGATGCGCCTCACGCGGGAAGCCTGGTATTCGGATTCGATAGCGCCTACCGCAATGCCGTCAACCTTTACCCGGCTCAGGGCTTTTTTAAGATCTGCAAGTTCCTTTTCCTTCTCGCCTGTTGATGTCTCAATTGTCAGCGGAATTCCGCTTGCCTGTGAAATCATCTCGGTGAGATGGATGTTTGCAGAATGGAACATATACGAATCTTCGTTTGCCGGCTTTATTGTGATAAGGTCGGTGACGCTATGTCCCTCCTGCAATGCCTTGTATATTGCAAAAGACGAGTCTTTGCCGCCGGAAATCAGCGCAGCCAGTTTCATTCTTCTTCTGCCATCGGCTTCCTCTTTTCCTTCTTCTCTTTTCCGCCTTCAAACTCTTCGACGTCAACGACATTAAGAGGCGTGGTTCTTAATGCCTTGCCTATAGTGGATTTTGCAATCCTTGCCGCGTGTTCTTCGCTTTCCGCATCATATACTTTCATTTCAAGCAGGATGCCAACAAGCGCGGTCCCTGCAGCCAGAAAAACACTATCAAAAGCCTCACCGCATGCCGGGCAACTGGTAGTACCGACCTCAATCTCCACGAAGTTCAAGTCAGGATTCAAAAGTTTTCCAACCTCTGAAATCGCTATATTCATTGCATCTTCAACGCTTTCTACATTTTTCACAAGCCAGCCGGCTTCAAGTGTAACAATATAATTCGACATTTTATTCCTCTTTTAAATCGTAAACAGAGCTTCATCACTCACTTTAAAAACACCAAGTTTCACACCTGCATCCAGCCATGCATGCCCATAACTGAAACAGGCGAGGGCGTTCACCAAATCCCCCTGCTCAATGAAATATTTTCCATCCTTATAGTAAGACCCTGCCATATTTGAAAAATCCTCTGCAACTTTTATCAAATGGGAGTTTTCCTGCGGGGCTACCTCAAAAGCCCCGAGAGCCCTGTGCAACATGCCCTCGTATCTTTCTACTTTTTCAGATAGAACTGCATGACGTTTCATTCAATATCATAATACTGGCAAAGATATGTAAAGGTTGTTGTAAAACAACTAACGATATCTTGAGGTATTAAAAATCCGAGGATTTTGTGCGCGATTATCTTAGTGGGTGGAATTCCCCGAGGGTTGGGTAACATTCATCAAACCGATGAATATAAAATCATATCATGCAAGTAATAAAAATCTTCTTTTTTCTGGTATGTTGCTATTTAGAGTACGGATATTATTTCGTTCGGTTTTTGCGAGTATTTCACTAATGTATAAAATCAACAGTAGAATAAAAAAAGAGGAAGATGATTTCTCATCTTCTCTTTCTGCCAAACAGATAAGCCACTGAAAGTATGGCAACCGTTAAGGCAAATTCAAATGCCGGTACCTTCTTTGTCGGTGCCGGAGATGGAGTGCCTGTGCCAGTCGGCATGGCCTGGGTTTCTGTTACCACAGGCGTTGCTGTGGGCACTATCACACCGCCTTTTATTCCACTTATTGCAAAAGGCGAGAGGGAGTCTGTCTTTGCCTCGTAGTAGGTATATGTATCGTCTTTTGTCGTTTGTGCGGTTTCAAGCTGCGTCCACTGGCTGCCGTCCCAGTGCAGCATCTTTACATCGCTGCCTGCAAGGCTGTTGCTTCCGAGCCAGGAGTTCTCAACCCTGAACCTTATCAGGGCTTCTTTCATCCTGCTTGTGCCGGCCAGGATATTTACGTTCTTATACACAGTTCCAAGCGCCTCTGCTGTTACCTGTTTTGATGTGCCTTTAAGATCCTCTACCCTCAGGGTTATACCGAGTTCGTTCTCTTTGTCTGTAAAGGCTATTTCGTACACGCCGAGTTCAGGCGCATTGAAGGTGTATGTTACCGGCGTGTTGGCAACCAGGTCTTTATCATTGCTCTCTGATTTTGCTATGTTGTCGAAAGATTCACCTGTCACTACGCCGCCTCCGCCGCTACTGCCACCGCTGCTGCCACTACCGGTATTACTGCCGCCACCGCCGCTGGTTACTGTTCCAAGAAGCGCAAAGGTGCTGAAGTGGCTAACATTCACAATTATGTAATTTGCTGTTGTGTTGTAGTCATACGGGGTTAGCGTATCCCAAACTCCAGAGGTTTTATTGTACCATTTGACCTTAAGATTACCTTCTAAAACACCCTCTGGGAGGTCAGCATGGGTATAATTGAAACGTATCTGTATATCCGGCACAAATGTTGCTCCTTCCGGACCAAGTGACAGGTTCTTGCCAAGGAAAGATAAGCTCGCGTTGGACGCTGCCGTCTTGGCTGATGAGCCTACATCAGCTATCGAATCGGTTGTAATATTAGTAAGCGCACCGCCTGAGGCGTTTCTTGCCACTGTTCCCACCGGAACATCAACAGTTACGTTTGTATCAGGCGCGGTTAAAATTATCGCGGTCGTGACTGTGGCATTCGTTGTGTTGATATAACCCAAATCTGCAATATTTGTGGCATTGTTCCTGTCAATAGTTATTATTCTGGCTTCGGTAGCGTTGGGATTTCCAACCGAGTCGTTTGCATATACTCTGAAGGTATAATTTCCGCTCAACAAACCAGTCTTGTTTATGCTGAAGTTCCTGTCGGTATCAGGCGCAATCCCTGTCATTGTTTCGTTAACACCCTGCCAGTTAAGCCTGGCGGTTCCGTTCTCGTTCAGCGAAACCTGTATTGTCACATTGCCCGTGGTATTCGTTGATCCATCTGCCGGTGTTGCAGGTTGGAACGTTACAACGGGCGGCTGACCGTCCGAGTCATAGGTTGTCCAGTGGGATACTGTGAATACCAATGTGTAATTCGGATACCATCCATATCCTGATACTCCTCCTCCGCTTGTTTGCCCTGACATAACTACAGGCACGCCGTTCATAAGTATGCCCGGCGAACTTGTGAACATGGTCAGGTTGTACATGCTAAGCCTTGAGGATACGTTCATCGCAGCAAGCGCATCTGCAGCAGAATTCAGGTTCATGGAGGTTGCAGCCATGTTAAGATTATCGCCCAGGTTTTGCAACGCCGTAGCTGTTGTGTTATCAGCGAGATTCATCGGGTCAAGGAATTCGAGTTTGCCAATGCGAATACTGTGATTCGAGTCATTGAACTTTTGGAATGTCAGTGTTGTATGTGTGAAGTCCTCAATCTCTGTCCAGTTTGTTCCGCCGAACGTGGTATCGTATGCGAGCGGGTCGATGTTCATCAATGCAATGAATACGCTTGTGTTACTTGCGCTTGTTGATGTATTGGTGGCTGTTATGGTAATTGGCTGGGCGCCAACTCCTACATCTCCTGCTGTTGCGGTAAGCGTGTAAATATACTCATTTGAGGCATTTAGATAAGAATCGCTCGTACTGATTGTCCCATTTCCAACCGGCGAGAAGTCTCCTGACACCGTAAGACCCGACTGGTTCAGGCTCACGTTTACCCTGATAATCGAGCCGTTATAATAGAAAGAAACATTTGTCGGCACTCTGGTTGCTGCCCCGCTTCCAGTGAGCGCCCTTATTGGGTGGGCTGTGACAAATGATGGAGCGTTCCCGCCAGCTGATTGTGGACCTATAAACTTACCAATAGCTTTAGGAGAACTTCCTACAGCCACGGTGGCTGTAACCGCATTTGTAGTTGTGTTAATTACCGAAACGGTGTTACTGTCGTAGTTCGCCACGTATACCCGCGTTCCCGCGGGATTCACTGCCACCCCTTCAGGTTGCCCCCCTACAGTCACATTGGCTGTAATGGTGTTTGTGGCTGTGTCAATCACCGAGACACGGTTGGTGCCTGAGTTCGCTACATATACCCGCGTTCCCGCGGGATTCACAGCCACCCCCGAAGAACTGACTCCGATATTCACGGTGGCTGTAACGGTGTTTGTGGCTGTGTCAATCACCGAGACAGGGTTGGTGCCTGAGGCTGTCACATATACCCGCGTTCCCGCCGGGTTCACTGCCACTTCTAAAGAACCCCATCCTACAATCACGGTAGCTGTAACGGTGTTTGTAGCTGTGTCAATCACCGAGAGGTTGTAACGGTCAAGATTACTGTCATAGTTCACCACATATACCAGCGTTCCTGCCGGGTTAATTGCCATTCCACCAGGGGCATTTCCTGCAGGCACGCTGGCTATAACATTGTTTGTGGTCGTATCTATCACCGAAACGTTGTTGGTGCCTGAGTTTGTCACGTATACCCGCGTTCCTGCCGGGTTCACTGCCACTCTACTGGGTGTTCCTCCTAAATTCACGGTGGCTGTAACGGTGTTTGTGGCTGTATCTATCACCGAGACAGTGCCGCTGCCTCTATTCGCCACATACACCAGCGTTCCCGCCGGGTTCACTGCCACACCACCGGGTAAGCTTCCTACAGGCACGCTGGCTACTACAGTATTTGTAGCTGTATCAATCACCGAAACGTTGCTGCTGCCACCGTTCGTGATATAAGCAAACGGCGCCGCACCCGCGCCGCCCGCCAGCAATAAGAGCGCAAGTATCGTTGTTCCAAACGCTATCCTGGGAAGATGTCCCTCGTTATTGTAATTTGTTTTCATTTCCACACCACCATAATCCTGATTACCGCATTTTTTAAAACATACCACATGCGTTTTTCGGAATATATTGCTATTAAAAAGTGTGTGAGGTTTGTGTCTATATATATAATTTTCTAATTTGTAATTAATGATAGTGGTGAATTGTTACTGAAACCAAAATTAAACTTCCAGACACGGTTTTATGTCAACCATGTGTTAGAGAAAAGTGTATCTATCATTAATCATAATATATGATGGGAGAATCACTATGTCAAATATTCTATACGTCCAGACAAGCGGAATCGATACGCCCGAACGCCTGTATTCCCCTTTCATCCTTGCACAGACTGCAAAAGCAATGGGAATAGATGCTACAATATATTTTTTAGGTATGGGAATTACTGTCGTTAAAAAAGGAAATGCGGAAAAAATTAAGCTCGGGAAATTCCCTTCTCTGAAAGAGGTAATGGACCAGACCGTGAAGGCAGGGGTAAAACTCATGGTCTGCGAGCAGAGCTGCCAGCTCATC
>JAPMTY010000112.1 GCA_026552835.1 Candidatus Methanoperedens sp. | reverse complement strand
TTTTCTTGTAAGTATGTAAGTCAAATTATTTGCGAGAACTTCAACAGAAACCATACCTGATTTTTCCCCGCGGCGCAGGAAGTCTGCATCTTTGTAGGGCAGGTAGTCAAACAGGACATATCCGATTGCTTCGAGGATGGTTGTTTTTCCGTGCCCGTTCTGGCCGCAGATGCCGTTTATGCCCTCCTTGAACTCGATTGTCGCGTGGCGGTAGGATTTGATGTTTTTTAATTCCACGGATTTGATAAGCATTTATCCCCCCATGCGTGAAAGTAAGGTCTGCTGGGGATTTTCAGTCTTATCTGTCATGATATTATTTTCTGATGCAGCGCTTTTTATTTTGGCAAAGCTCCATCTCAATTCTTTAAGGACTGAGTTCGCTTCGATATTCGCAGCAGCCATCTTTTTCACTTCGACCATTATCTTTACGATATCATCCACATTGTCCCTGTACCTCCCATCAAGTTTTATCCGGTCTGAGAAAACACGAAGCTCTATCTGCTCGCGCGTGAGCCCCCGCACGTCCCCCTCTTTAAGGGCGTATGGCGAATTTGTCCGCTGGAGCTTGACCTCGGACCACAGGGGTTTAAACTGCTCGATGAGCATACCCCTGATGCACTCAAGGTTCACATCGGATTTTGGGAAGTTCATCTCTCCATAGAGCATAAGTTCGACAAGCGGTGCCTTATCTGATTGGATTGTAGGTTCTCTTTCGATTTTAGCGTTGATTTTTGAATAAAGGTCTTCGGGAGTCGCAATATCGCTCATGTCAAGCCTCATGCGCCTGACCGGGCGGGTAATGGGGGATATGAGTTTTGCACCATTATCCCTGACATGATAGAATCCTTTTGGCATGTCATATTCGTTCAAGGACATCATTTCAACGCTGCCCGGGTTGAATACCCATCCGTCCAATTCGTAATTCGTATGATAATGCCCGAGTGCAAGGTAATCCACAGCATCTTTCAGAGGGAGAAGCGAATTATAGGGGATTTCCCCCGCAACTTCCTGCTTTACCTGTCCTTCAATGCCAAAATGCATCATCAGGATGGTATATTTTTCCCCTCTTTCTGCATTTATTTTTTTTATCTCGTCTGCAATCTGGGGGATTATTGAAGCTGTGCTTGCACCAAGGTATTTCACGCCGAAAATACGGAAATTCTCAAGCTCGACGAAATCGCCCATCAGCTTCACGCCATTAGCTTCTTTCAGCCTGATGAGCCTGAGCAGCCCTTGCGAATTGAGTATCTCAAGCCAGCTTTTGCCGTCCTGGTGGAAGGCGAGGTCGTGGTTTCCCTCGATGGCATAGACCGCAGTGGCAGGGCTTTTCGCTTTGAGTTCCGAGAGAACCTTATACGCCTGTTCATACGTGGGCGCGTTTATGTTCCGTTTGTGGAACAGGTCGCCTGAGATGAGAATGAATTCGACTTTGTGGTCGATGGCGTATGTTATGACCGATTGGAAGGCGCGGGCGTAGTCGCGGAAGCGCTCGATGAGTCCGTATTGGGCATAGCCGAGGTGGAAGTCGCTCGCGTGCAGGAAGTTCATGGGTAGTTAAAAGGGCGTCAGGGTTAAAAATGGTTGTGGGAGCGAGGTGAAAGTGATAATTTTGTTGCTCTGATTAATAGTCATTATTTCAACTTCCTGGTTTCTTTTTTCCCTGTGATACTGAGATAATTCTCTGAGCTTACCACTTTTCTTCCTGTTTTCTTCTCAAGTTCCTTCCTCGCATTTCCTGCAATTTCTCCTCCCTCTTTTGAAGAGTCGAAACACTCATTGAATCCTTTGGAGTCTCTGGATTTAGTGATTTCTGTAGTAGATTTTTCCCCAAGCATAGTGAAAATCAATTCCAAATCGTTCATATGGTCTCTCAGGTTCTGGTTTTTATTCATCGGGTCTAAGCTTTTTATTTTTCTATGTTCCTTGATCGACTTCCCGAAAGTTGCTTTAGAAATCTCATTTGTAAGGATGGCAAAATCTCTTTTTTCGTCAACTCCTCTTTCTTTCCACTCATCCGTAAGTTCCTGCCTGATAGCGATCCCCCGCAGCCTTTTTTCTATCCAGTCTTCTGGATAACCTTTGAGTTCGTAATACTCTTTCGCTCTATCCTGCGCCAGTTCGGGATTTTCTATCTCCTGTATCCTTTCGTATCCTACTTTTGCCAGCCATCTTTTGAAAGGCTCGGCTTTTTTTGATGGGATAGACTGGATTATCCTGAACATGGATTCGGTGTTTGCACAATCAGTTTCGTATTTCTTGCCGTCGGATGATGGCAATTTCAGTTGTACCCAAATTGGGGACAACTCAAGTTGTTTAAATTCCCTGTCCTTGATTTTGCCCCAGTATTGTCGTGGCGTTGGACTATCTGTTAAAGCTTCCACAACATCAACCACAGAGAAATACCACTGGCTATCATGCCATGTTCGTCTTATTTTAGCTCCTTCGAAAACTACCAGCGCTTCTTTTGGATCCATGTTATTTCCCCTTGTTAAAGTTCATGGATAGTAAAAAGAGCGTAATGGTTAAAAAGGGTTAGGAGAGCGGGGTGAAAGTGATATGAACTATCAAACAGCGAACTCGATCTACTGGATGCCAACGAAATTTAGAGGTATTTCTTGAACTCTCTCCGTAAAAGAACCCATCCCCCTTCACTTGCACGCCGACGGGCAGGCGCATGGTTGCGTTAATTTTTGAAGGTCATGGTCTCCGCTAACAAAAACTTTTATACGCACAAACAACTATTTTCATTTCATGAACAACAGGGAACTGGCTGGTGCATTCTTGTTCGTTGGCGGAGTGCAATTCGTAATTGGAATGATTCTTGCAGAAATTTTCTATCCCGGATACAACGTTTCCGGGAATTACATAAGCGACCTTGGAGCTACATGCCGCGATACCTGTATTATCTATCAGCCCACTGCTTTTATCTTTAACACATCCGTCATCATCCTTGGCATACTTATCCTCCTGAGTTCATATTTCATCTGGCGCGAATTCCAAAATTATCTGATATCCATATTGATCGGCCTTTCGGGGCTGGGTGCGGTCGGTGTCGGATTGTTCCCTGAAACAACAGGCACTCTTCATTTGATCGTATCGTTCATCGCCTTTTTCTTTGCGGCTTTGTCAGCAATTGCTGCCAGCAAATTAGTTAAATCGCCATTTACTTATTTCTCAGTGATTCTGGGGATTGCAAGCCTTGCCGCTCTTGCTTTGTTTGGGCTTCAATTTTATTCAGGGCTTGGCCCTGGAGGGATGGAGAGGATGATTGCATATCCAGTACTCCTCTGGGCGGTCGGGTTTGGAGGATATTTGATGTCGTCCACCTGAACGACCGTAACTTATTTTTAGTATAATCAAATAATACATCAGCATGGACATACGGCAGTGTAAGAAAGGCTGTGTGGAATGCACGCCATGCGAAGATTGCGGGGCGCCTCAGTTTACCATAAATGTGGTATGCGGAAGCTGTCTATGCTGTGAAACCCCGCACGTCGAAATGTACGAGTGGAAATAGCTGGCATTAAGTATGCGATTTCCAGTCAATAGTCCTGAGAGTTGGCTACCTTTAATATTTGCCACGACTTTTCTGCTTGTATGAAAGACTTCATAATTCTCGGTCATAAAGCAGTAACTGCTCCCTTTTCCCTGAACGACCTCCCAGGCGCAGCGGGACGCATGGACATCCTCTGCAGATGCATTAATGCTGCGCTTTTCCTATCCCATGACTTAAGGAGGGACGTTCGCGTATACCTCGTTTTGAAGGGAGAACCTGCCCCGTCGAAGCTCATTTGTTTTAACGGCGCCGAAGTAAGATACCTGAGCCCGGATGAGAGAAGCGCAGCCTCGCTTATAAAAAAGGCGCTTGAGAAGAACTCACAGGACTTCTGGACAGAATCCATGCCTGGCGTGAGCATCAGGAAAGGGGATTTGGGCGGCCTTTTGAGTGAATTGAACCGGAAAATAACTTATTTGAGGGAAGACGGCGAAGATGTCCGGGGAAAGAGCTTCGAAGAGCCGTTGTTCGTTCTTGGCGACCATCTTGGAGTGACAGATGACGAGGAGAAATTAATTGAGGGATATAAGAATGAGGTAGTGAGCGTGGGACCCCTTTCCCTGCATGCCGACCACTGCATCGTCATACTGCATAATGAGATGGACAGGTTAGAGAAACATATTTAGAACACAGCGCATATTGAGAGCCGGATGACAATTCTTGACACAGCCCGCAAAATCCTGCACGAAGGCCCAATATGCGACCACTGCCTCGGCAGGCAGTTCGCAAAACTCTCAACCGGATTAGGCAACGACCAGCGGGGAAAATCCTTAAGAATCACACTTGCAATGCAGGCAGGCGCGGAAAAAGATGATACATTGCATGAAGAGCTTGCAAAGAGCGCCCAAAACAAATGCTGGGTATGCAATAACCTCTTTACTCATCTTGATTCATGGGCTGAAAAAGCAGTTTCTGCGCTATCTGATTATGAATACGACAATTTTCTTGTAGGAACGAAAGTTACAGGCTTGTTAGCCGAGAATGAAGAAATCATCTGGGCGCAAAGCGGGACAACGTTTGCCGAGCCCCTTAAAACAGAATTGAACAGGGAAGTCGGAAAACGTGTCGAAAAAATTACGGGCAAAAAGGCAAACCTCAAAAAACCGCAAATCGTGGCGCTTCTTGACCTTGAGAATGATTCCGTAGATGTTGAAATAAATTCTTTGTACATATACGGCAGGTACAGGAAACTCATTCGCGGGATTCCCCAGACCAGGTGGCCGTGCAGGGAGTGCGGCGGAAAAGGCTGCGAGAGATGCGACAATACGGGAAAAATGTACCAGGAATCGGTGGATGAACTTATCAAACCACATCTTATGGCTGCCGCGCGGAGCGAGGATACTGCTTTTCACGGCGCAGGGCGTGAGGACATAGACGCGCTGATGCTTGGTGACGGCAGGCCGTTCGTGGTCGAGGCGAAGAAACCTCATGTGCGCAAGTTAGACCTTGAAGCGCTCGGAAGGGAGATAAACAGCAAAGCAGAAGGTAAAATCGAGGTGCTTGGCCTTAAATTCGTTGAAAGCGAAACGGTTGAACAGTTAAAATCAATGAAAGCCGATAAGGTGTATCGTCTTAAAATTGTACATGGCACAACAGAGGAAAAACTTAAATCATGCATTGACATATTAGGCGGGACTATCATCAAACAGAAAACACCCACCAGAGTGCTTCACAGGCGTGCCGACCTTGAACGGATGCGTAAAGTTCATTCGGTTGATCTGGAATCATTTGAAACAAATACCGCAGTCCTCGTTGTCAATTGTGAAGGAGGGCTCTATGTCAAGGAACTGGTTTCTGGCGATGGCGGACGTACTGTACCCAGCGTTGCTTCAATAATCGGAAGCGAGGCAAAGGTTATAGAACTTGAAGTGATAAAAGTAGGATAAAATAATACTTATATTCGGAGGAAAATTATGGCAAAGACCCACGGAACAAGAAGGAAATCAAGGTATAAACTCAGGAAAACAGTCAGAGAGAAAGGATTATCTCCGATAAGCAGGGCGATTCAGGAATTCGTTGAGGGAGATATTGTTAATAT
>JAPMTY010000018.1 GCA_026552835.1 Candidatus Methanoperedens sp. | reverse complement strand
TCTGTCAAGGCATCCTATCAGGTTCATCAGGGTGCTTTTTCCGCTGCCTGAGGAACCCATTATTGCCGCGAACTCGCCTTCGTTGATCGCAAGGTTGACGTTGTGCAGGACTGGTACTGCAAGTTTACCAAGCATATATGATTTTGATACATTCTCGATATTTAGAACAGCCCTCATATGATGCCTATGCTCCTTAAACTCCATATCAGGGATATTATATTAACTGCCAGCGGGATTCCTGCCACTATTGCTGATTTGATAGGAGTAAGCCTGTGGGCGCTCTGCACGCCGAAGAAGAGGATTACTGATGCCCAGGCCTGCATTATTGTTCCGATTATGTTTGAACCGATTATGTAGGGATTATTAGTGATCTCCTTCAATGCCCCTGGATTTGTTGCAGATATTGTTATTGTCGTGGGCTCTATCATCAAAAGGAATATAATGCTGATAAGACCTGAGAAAATTAGCGGAATCATGCTGTAACCGACGACTGTCAGCATCTGGGGATTGAATTTTCCTTCACCGCTCAGTATCATTGAGATAAAATGGAGTATCCCAGCGACTATCAGCCACATAAGAAAAGGACCTACCAGTGCAAATATAACACCTGTTACAGATATTACCGATTGCATTGAGGGGGGCATGTTCTCAACATTAATAATCAAAGTATAGGATCGTATATATGCGCCAAGCGCGCCCAGGATTGCCAGGACTCCTACGATTATAACAGCCTCCTCGATCATGGGCTGCTCTGCTATTGTTTTCATCGCGCTTTTCGGGTTTTTTAATGTTTCAACTACTTTTTCAACAAAGTTCATTTTTTCCTCCTGATTTAATTTCAGTTCACCACACCAGATTTAGTCCTCAAAAATGAAGACCTCCTCTATTTTAGATTTTAAGACTTTAGCTATATCGTATGCAAGTTTTAACGAAGGATTATATTTTCCCTTTTCTAAAAAAAGGATGGTTTCTCTCCTTACACCAACCTTTTTAGCAAGATCTTCCTGGGTTAAATCGTATCTTGCACGAAGCTCCTTGATTCTGGTTTTCATTAATTTATACCTTTTTTTCTGTAATAATATGCGAATAAGAGATATAAAGAAAAGAGGACAAAAAAACCAAATAATGCCGCATTTCTAAAATCCATCTTTATCTGGTTATTGATATTAAAAACCATGCTTATCATAAATGAAAAAAGAAGGGCTAAAATGATGGTTACAAAAACATAATATCCCGCTTTTTCCCTGAGTCTTTGCATCCACTCATCATCAATGACACCTGGAGGCTTTGGCTTTGTTGCCCGATATAGGGATTCTACAAGCACAAATGCTCCCAATCCCACTAAAAAGAGAGTTTCCTGATTCCTGGTTTGAAGCCAGCCCCATCCAGTCACGAATATCCATGCAAGGCACATGACAATCTCAGTTAATATTTCTTTATCTGTTCTGAATTTCATTATACATCACCTTTTTTGTTGTAGTACCACCTGAACACAATGAAAATCCATAGTCCGATAATCCATATATCCTGGACCACTTGCTCTACTTCTATCGACGGTGTTATTGACAG
>JAPMTY010000110.1 GCA_026552835.1 Candidatus Methanoperedens sp. | reverse complement strand
GCATCATCGAAGCTGAATGTGACCGGATGCATACCATATTGCCTGGCGGCATTCTGAAAAGCAAGGCCAGTCCAGTCATCAGGATCGGTTACCGCTATTCCTATTCTTTTCATGAGAATATCGACCTTTGGTTCAACCTATATAACATAATATTCCTCGGCCTCCATGCCATAATCAGCCTCTTTGAACCTTTCATCTGTATTCATGCATTTTTCAGGATAGTAATTGCTTTGATTGCTTATTTGCTTTTGCAGTTTGTTCCTGAATGCTCAAGCCACAAGCCCACCTCCATCAATAAGTGTTGCAGAATCCAGTCCGGAACAGCCGCAACAATAAACTCATAGAAACCGTTATTGTAATTGGAATTGTCAATAGCTTTCATGCAGGTTTGCAGTACATGCGAAGCATCCGTCAGGTGTGGGTTAAAAGATGAAGGGCTATTTGACCTGTGCCCAAAATCGAAAACCGTTGAAAAAACGGTAAAACCCCGGACGGAGAAAGATGGGACAGTTATCGATAAAGAATTACTCAGGCGCTATTTTGGTTATTCCGAATTCAGGCAGCTCCAGCAGGATATAATACTTGACGTCCTGAAAGGGAACGATGTACTTGTCCTGATGCCCACTGGCGGCGGGAAATCCCTGTGCTACCAGTATCCGTCCCTGCTTTTTAAGGGATTAACGATCGTTGTCTCTCCTCTCATTTCCCTGATGAAAAACCAGGTGGACAGCCTCAGGTCAAATGGCATCCGGGCTGAATATATCAACAGCTCATTGAATTATGAGGAAATTATAAAAATAAAATCCGATCTTTTGCAGAACAGGGTCAGGTTGCTCTATATTGCCCCGGAAAGAATGACCATCCCGACATTTCTTTCATTTTTAAAGGGATTAAAAATAAGCCTTTTCGCAATTGACGAAGCTCACTGCATCTCGGAATGGGGGCATGATTTCAGACCTGAATACAGGCAGTTAAAAATTATAGGTACGTCCTTTCCTGATATTCCGATAATTGCACTCACCGCCACAGCAACTATGAAAGTGAGGGAAGATATCGTCAACCAGCTCGAACTTAAAGATTGCAGAAAATATATTGCAAGTTTCAACAGGGAGAACCTTGTTTATTATGTCAAACCTAAGCAGGATGCATTCAGGCAGATAGTAGAGTTCTTAAAAACTAAGCCCCGTGAATCAGGTATAATTTACTGCTACAGCAGGAAAAACGTAGAATCTCTCACAGAAAACCTGAAATTTGCAGGGTTTCGGGCGCTTCCGTATCATGCGGGCCTTTCCGCGAGCGTAAGGTCCGTGAACCAGGAAAAGTTCATAAAAGACGATGTGGAAATACTTGTCGCCACTATCGCTTTCGGAATGGGCATCGACAAACCCAACATACGTTTTGTGATACATCATGACCTTCCAAAAAACCTTGAAGCATATTATCAGGAAACAGGACGCGCAGGCAGGGATGGTCTGAGGAGCGATTGCGTGCTTTTCTACAGTTACGGGGACAGGCAGAAGATAGAGTATTTTATTAACCAGATGACAAACGAAAAAGAAAAGCAAATAGCGCATAATAAGCTGATGGATATCATAAATTTTTGTGAAACTACCGCATGCCGGCGAAAGCTGCTCCTTGGTTATTTTGGCGAGGAATTTGAAGAGGAAAAGTGCAGCGGCTGTGATAACTGCCTCATGCCGAAGGATGAAATGGAAGCAACAGGCGAGATACTGGCCATCCTGTCCTGTATAGAAGAACTGGAAGAAAAATTCGGGATAAATTATTGCATAGATGTGCTTACCGGAAGTAAGAGCAGCCGCATCGTACAGAATGGTCACGCGACATTGAAATCATACGGCTCAGGGAAAAACCTGCCAAAGAAAATGTGGCATGGGTTCATAAGAGAACTCCTCCGGCGCGGTTATCTCAACCTGGAGGGTGAATATCCTGTCCTGAAATTGTGCCAGAAGAGCAGGGATTTATTATCAGGTTCTAAAGGTGATATGACGCCTGAGAAAATATATCTTGTAAAACCCGAGGCTCCCGAAAAACCTGCAACAAAACCAGCAATGATAGAGCAGGATTCCGATGACACGGGATTGTTCGAGGCGCTTCGGACAATAAGAAAAACACTTGCCGACGCCGAGGATTATCCACCTTATATGATATTCAATGATGCCAGCCTGAAACATATGGCTGCGCTGCGCCCATGCAATCCTCCGGATTTTCGAAAGATTACAGGTGTGGGAGATAAGAAGCTTGAGAGATATGGCGCTATTTTCATAAGCGAGATCCGGAGGTTTTGCGAGAAACAAAGCAGCCAGCCCGTGAAAAAACGGTCAATTGAGTATGTGACCCTGGAAATGCTAAATCAAGGAATGGATCTTGATGAGATCACATTAACAAGGAATTTATCTTTGAATACTATATATGACCATATTGAGAAATTGATCATTTCGGGTGAAAATATCGATGTCGAGAAGTTTGTTACGAAGGAAAAGGTCAAAGTGATATCGAGTGCGATTCTTGAAATAGGGGGAGAGACCATGAAGTCGATAAAGGAAAAGTTGGGTGATAATTATTCTTATGGGGAAATAAGAATTGTAAGAGCTAAAATGAAGAGGAAGAACGATTAGTATTTTGCATGCGCACCACCCCTTCTTCCAGATAGCCGAATCTTGACACAAGGCAGTTAAGGAAATTAACTACCCTCTCTGCTTCATCTATTATCACGCCGTCGCTTGAAGCAACAATATATTTAGAGCTTTTTAAGGTATAATCCGCATGCTTTGAAGTCCTCGCATCGCCTTTTAAGCCTGACTCATCAAGCTTTTTCCTTAGCCTCCCTGCAAGCATGCCGCTTTTGCTTATCTGCGAATCAAAAAGAAAGCAAACATAAGATGGGGTTTTTTCCTTTAAAAACTGTAATATCAGGTCAATTGCAGTTTCAGTACTTTCTGAAGTCTCATAATTCCCAAAAATCCCCAAGGTGTCTCTTATCACCCCATCATCACAAACAAAAGCCTTTTTTTCAAGAATGCTTTCCAATCCGATAAGGATATTATACCCGTCAATCGCTAAGCTGTTATCTTTTATCATTTCGCAGGGCAGGAATTTTTTTTGCCTTTTTTCTGAAACTTCTTTCGAGAGAACAGACCTTGAAAGAAGGTGCTTTGAGTCCTTATCCAGCCGGTAATGCACGCACACGAATTCTACTGCACCTTCCTGATTATACCCCCTGTCAAGCAGATACCGGATATCTTTGGCTGCATTCTCAAGATTCATGCTACCCTGAAACGCAAAAGTGCAGCAATACCGCCCAGGGATTCAAGTTTTTTCCCGGGCTCAAATTCAGTGCTGAAGACAACAATCCTTCCCTGCGAATGTTCGACTGCCTTTAGAAAACCATCAATATTGTTGCCTTCCCGTTCGGTACGAAGAAGTTCATCAGTAATCAGCAAAGTCTCTATTGCGCCAAGGCCCTGTGCATTCCTGACATCATCCATGCCATATGCCACTTTTCCGTTAATTGAGATTTCTTTCATCAAATCTTCTATGAGGTTTGCTTCCCGCCCGATCCTTGATTCCTCGGTTATCCTGTCAACTGCGCCTCTACGCAGTACTTCCTGGAAACCTGAAACTCCTATGGATGTAGTATCCTCAAGGACTATTTTTTTTGCAAGTTCCTGGTCCCGTGCCTTTATAAATTCCAAAAAATCTTCCTTTGTGAAACCGGGTCCTGCAAGTATAACGGCATCGACTTTATCTGCAGCCCATTTCAGCTGCGCTGCCAGCTCGCCAAAAAACTCGTTCCGTTGATTGCCCTCGCCTTTTCCAAGCGACTGGCGAAGTGATGATGATTCCTCTACCCCGAACTGTCTTACCATCCCAATACTTGCCTCTCCTTCTTCTATTGTCGCTATTATCACCCTGGGGCGGCGGGATGCAATTTCAGCTTCTCTTATTCTTTCCAACTGGTCGTTCTTCCATTTTTTGATTATTGAAAGATTCGTCCCCTCCTCGACGTTGAGCGTATGATAGGCTCCTGAATCTATCCCATCCACGATGGTCCCATGCACACGGAGGCGGTTTGAGAATTTATGGAACTCGACTTTCTCGACCTGTATCCCTAAGCGCACAGTTTTTTTATCGGCTTTTTCTGGTCTGAGCTTGTCGGTTGCGCCCTCAATTCTTCGTTTGGTAAATGCAAATACGATATCCTGGGGCTCAAGGATATATTTCAGGTGCCACAGGTCATCCAGCGATTCAGTGATAAGTGAAATCTCTCCTTCATTGAACCTGAGGTCTTTTTTCAGTATCTTCATTTCTTCACCATAATTTGCGCAGGATATAATAAAGAACAAGAATAGAAACAATCCCGGCTGCCCAAATTACAGGTTCTCCGGGCGTACTTATCCTAACAGTGGTATTTTTATCAACAGGATTGTTGACGTCTTTGGGAATCATTTCGGTTATATCAGGAACAGGCAAATCAGGGTCAACGTACTGGTAAACAGGGAATAGCGAAACTAAGG
>JAPMTY010000111.1 GCA_026552835.1 Candidatus Methanoperedens sp. | reverse complement strand
TGAACCATGTTAAAGCAAGTTTATATGGACCATAGCGCTACCACCGCTGTTGACCCTGCGGTCACAGAAGCTATGCTTCCTTATTTTTCTGAAAAATACGGGAATCCGTCAAGTCTCTACAGCATTGGCAGGCAGTCAAGAAAAGCGGTTGAAGAATCAAGGCAAAAAGTCGCTGACCTTATAGGCGCCAAAAAAGAGGAGATCATTTTCACAGGCAGCGGAACTGAATCCGACAATCTTGCAATAAAAGGGATCGCATTGAAGAATCGCAATAAGGGCGATCATATCATAACAAGTTCTATCGAACATCATGCAGTCCTTCACACCTGCAAATACCTTGAGAAAAATGGTTTCAAAATCACATATCTTCCTGTAAGCAAGGAAGGGCTGGTTGATCCTGCTGATGTTGAAAAAGCCATAACTCCACAAACAATACTGGTCTCAATAATGCATGCCAATAATGAAATAGGAACGATACAGCCCATAGAGGAAATTGGCAGGATAGCAAAAGAAAAAAACATACCGTTACATACGGACGCGGTACAAACAGCAGGAAAGATCCCTGTAAATGTGGACGCTCTTGGCGTTTCACTGCTATCAATGAGCGCCCACAAAATATACGGACCAAAAGGCGTGGGCGCACTTTACCTGAGAAAAGGCACGTTCGTCGAACCACAGATGCACGGAGGGGGGCATGAAAGAAACCTCCGCTCAAGTACGGAAAATGTGCCAGGGATAGTTGGTTTTGGGAAGGCCTGCGAGCTTGCAAAGGCGCATCTTCCCGATGAGGCAAACATGGCAAAATTAAGGGATTCACTTATAAAAGGAGTTCTTGCGATCAAGGACTCGTATCTTAACGGGCATCCCACAAAACGTCTCCCTGGAAATGCAAATTTCAGGTTCAGTTATATTGAAGGTGAATCCATGATATTAAATCTTGATATGAAAGGTGTGGCAGCATCAACTGGTTCTGCCTGTTCATCCACATCCCTTGAGCCTTCGCATGTTCTAATTGCGATAGGGCTTCGGCCTGAGGAGTCGCATGGATCGCTCAGGTTGACCCTGGGACGTGAAAATACACAGGAAGATGTCGATTATGTGCTTTCGATCCTGCCGGAGATAGTGAATAAGTTGCGGATGATATCGCCGCTTTCGAGGTAAAAAATGACTGACGGCTACAGCGAAAAAGTGATGGAGCATTTTGGAAATCCGCGAAATGTGGGTGAGATAAAGGATGCAGACGGAATTGGCAAGGTTGGAAATCCTGTGTGCGGCGACGTTATGTGGATATACATAAAAGTCAAGGACAACAGGCTTGAAGATATTAAGTTCAAGACATTCGGCTGCGGCGCTGCCATCGCAACAAGCAGTATGATCACAGAACTTGCAAAAGGCAAGACACTTGAAGAAGCGCTTAAAATATCGCGTGGGGATGTGGCAGATGCGCTTGACGGGCTTCCAGTCATTAAATTACACTGCTCTAACCTGGCTGCGGATGGATTGCATGCGGCAATTAAGGATTACTTAAATAAAAAGTTATGATGATTTTAATTTCGCCACAATGCAAAGCTTTAATTATCGAACGAACCACATTATAATATATGGGACTAATCGGATTTCCTGAAATGCTTTTGATATTAGTAGTTGCCCTATTTTTTTTTGGGCCGGATAAAATTCCTGAGATAGCCCGATCATTGGGAAAAGCTACTGGCGAATTCAAGAAGGCTCAAACGGAAACCGAACAAGAAATCAAAACGCTAGGCACACCGTTATCTGAGAAAGATACAAAGATCCATAATTTAGCCATTGAAATGGGTATAGATGGAAAAAATAAGACAAGTGAACAACTCATAGAAGAAATACGCTCTAAGATAAGATCGAATGACCCAAATCAGGTAAAAAATACAAAAGGATTGACATAAAGATAAATATTAAGGAAGTATGCTGATGGAAGACAAAATAGATGCAATAATAAATGGGCGCATGAAGCCGAAACCTCAGTATTATATAAGTCCGCTATGTATTAAAATAGCGATAATAATAATATTGCTGATAGTTGCCTTTGGCATATTCGAGTTAATATGATAGATTAGTGATTGTCTCTAAATAACAGCTTTCCATAATATCATTGCTTGCTGCAACAATTTTATAGTATATTTAAATATAAATTAAAAAATTATCTATGATAAGATGTGAGAGTCTATTGTGTTTCCTGCACGGAAAACAAGTAGATTTATAATTATGACATTTTAAAAAGCATTCTCATTATTTGATAATGACTTATATGTTATAAATATCGCGGCTTAACATTATTACTATCGAATGCAAATAAATCAGATATAAGGGGTATTAATATGACAGACAAAGCTGAGGAATTAATAAAAATGAAAATGAGAAAGAAAATATCCTATTATATAAGTCCTTTATCTCTAAAAATTATGGTGTTATTAATCATATTAATAGCTGGCGGGCTCAATTTACATGCTTAGCGGCAGGAAAAGAATTCAGGCGGTATGACTGTTATATTCAAAAAAGAATGAAAATTAAAGGAATCCAGGAAATAAGTGATTTTTATGTTCGGAACTGAAGATATATTGTTAATTCTGATTGTAGCGTTATTTTTATTCGGGCCAAATAAACTTCCCGAACTGGCACGATCATTAGGTAAAGCAACAGGGGAATTCAAAAAAGCGCAGATACAAAGTGAATCTGAATTGAAGCAAATGGTTAAACCAATGGACAATAAAGATGAAAAAATCCATAACCTTGCAGCCGAAATGGGTCTGGATTTCCAGAATAAATCTGATGAACAGCTTATTGAAGAGATACGTTTAAAAATCAAATCAAATGAAATTTTAAAAACTTGATTATGAGACTTTGCCCCAATAGCTTAACATAGAATTATATACTTTCTGTGAATGCAATTATACGATGAAGAAAGGGCATTTTATCCTGGCTGTCGTAATTTTTTTGATAGCTGTCCTATTTGCTTTTTATTTTTTTGATTATATTGATTTTCCTGACCTGTCGCGCATTCCATACTACGCTGCAGCTTCGTTCCTGCGGATGAGCCTTGCCTATTTTTTTGCTCTCTGTTTTGCACTGTCTTATGGTTATGTCGCAGCGACCAACAAAAGAGCAAGGAGCTTCATGCTGCCGTTTCTTGATATCCTCCAATCGATCCCGATCCTGGGATTTTTCCCTGCAGCAGTCCTTTTTTTTATCAGCCATATCCAGGGAAGGCCGGGTGTGGAGATGGCGGCCATATTCCTGATCTTTACAAGCATGGCATGGAATCTTGCTTTCGGGGTTTATGAATCACTCACTTCCATTCCAAAGGAGATCGTTGAGGCGGCAAATAGCTTTGGGCTTCGCGGATGGCAGCGACTTGAAAAACTGACGATTCCCGCCTGCGTCCCAAAAATGGTCTATAACAGCATCATCTCCTGGTCGGCAGGCTGGTTCTTTCTGGTTGCTTCAGAGATCATTTCCGCGGGTTCAGAAAGTTATAAACTTCCAGGTATTGGAAGTTTTTTAATAGAATCGACGTATTCAGGGAAAATAGCCCTGATGCTTGCAGGTTTGTCTGCCCTGATAATTATAATCCTTTTACTTGAATTATTCATCTGGAAACCCATGCAATCCTGGGCAGACAGATTCAATTACGATTACAGGGGAGACAAGAAACCAGGCGATTTCATTTTTAACACACGGGTCATCAAACGTTCATTCCATTTTATTTTTAAGGTATTTTCAATGGTAACGGTGTCGCTTTATATTATATTCCATAAGAATAAAAAATTTGAAGCAGCGGCAAAATATTCGGGATATCTTACCCTGGCAGCCGCTATTGGATATATATTATATCTCCTGCTTGGTTCAGTAGCAAAAGTTTTACTGGATCTTCCTCCCGGGGCATATTCAATTCCAATGGCGATCGTATATTCCTTCCTTCGGCTTGGGGTAGCATATATCATATGTATTTTATGGACGATCCCTGTCGCAGTGTATATTGCACGAAACAAAAAAGCATCATCTTACCTGATGCCGATAATGGAAGTTACCGCATCCATTCCTGCAATTGCTCTTTTCCCTGCAATGGTAGTTATTTTTATGCGATACGGAAACCTTGAGTTAGCTTCGATCTTACTTGTACTTCTTGGAATGCAATGGTATATGCTTTTTAATCTTATCGCGGGAGTTAAATCGATATCTAATGACCTGGAAAATGTTGCACTGTCATACGGGATCAAAGGAAAACTTTACTGGAAGAAGGTCATTCTGCCAGCCATGTTCCCGTCATTCGTTACAGGCAGCATCACTGCATGGGGAGGAGGATGGAATACCCTGATCGTGGCTGAATATATAACCTTCAATGGCAATGCATACCATTTATTCGGGATAGGATACCTTCTTGACAGGGCGACATTCGAGTCGCCTGACCCGGGCATGGTCTTATTATCCGTTTTAAGTATGTCAGTAACCATTATAATATTGAATAAACTAATCTGGCAGCCGCTATACAGGAAGGCGCTGACGAAATATAAACTTGAGGTATGAATGCTGGCCGAAATAAGAGGTGTTTCCAAGACCTATGAATCTGACGGGAATAAGATACTGGCTCTTGATGATATTAATTTCCATGTCGATGATAACGATTTTATTTGCATAGTCGGTCCTTCGGGCTGCGGGAAAAGCACGCTTTTGCGAATAATCGTGGGACTTGAAAAACCCACTTCAGGTG
>JAPMTY010000105.1 GCA_026552835.1 Candidatus Methanoperedens sp. | reverse complement strand
CTTTACCAGTTCCTGAGCATAATCCGCCAGCGCGACGGCACGCCGCTCATTGATTCCCACGGCGAGATAACATCCCATCTTTCAGGTTTCCTGTACAGGACTACAAATCTTGTCGAAGCCGGTATCAAACCGGTATTTGTCTTTGATGGGGCGCCTCCGGCATTCAAGAATAATACTATCGAGGAACGGAAAAAAATCCGAACGGAAGCCATGGAAAAATATGAGGAGGCAAAAGCTAAAGGCGATGAGGAGGAGGCTTTCAAACATGCCCAGGCGTCGTCCCGTATTGGCGGGAATATGATTGATGATGCCAAAAGCCTGCTTGGGTTCATGGGTGTGCCGGTCGTCCAGGCGCCCTCGGAGGGCGAGGCGCAGGCTGCATTCATGGTGAGGGAGAAAAAAGCTTATGCTGCAGGCTCGCAGGATTATGATTCGTTGCTGTTCGGCGCATCTGTCATGGTCAGGAACCTTGCGGTTTCCGGAAAAAGGAAACTTCCAGGGAAAAGTGTGTATGTCGAAGTCAAACCCGAACTTATCGAACTTGAAACCGGTCTTCTTAAACTTGAGATTTCAAGGGAACAACTGGTTGATATTGCGCTTCTTGTGGGAACCGATTATAATGAAGGTATAAAGGGAATCGGTCCCAAGAAAGCCCTGAAACTGATAAAAAAACACGGCAGCATCGGGGGAGCGCTCGGTGAGTTGAATGCCGAGATAAAAAACCTGGCAGAAATAAAAGCCCTGTTCCTTGCTCCTGCTGTTACGCAGGATTATGAACTTAAGTGGAAAAAACCCGATTCGGCAGCGATAATAAAGTTCTTATGCGAAGGGCATGATTTCTCACAGGAACGGGTAACAAAAGCGGTGGAGCGCCTGCTTGAAGCTTCTGATGAGGGACAGAAGACGCTGGATAAGTGGTTCTAACTTGAGCTGTAAAGTAAACGTCACCCTGCATAAATGATTTTATAAACTCAGAATGAATACTATGATTATGCGCAAGCCATCAATTACTGCATTCAAAAAAGAGGTGCCACCAGAACAACGTGAAGAACTACTCAGAGCATTGAAAGCCCGTTTTGAGAAAAACATGAACCGCCACAAAGGTCTTGAATGGGCTAAAGTGAAAGCAAAGCTGGAAGCTAATACTGCTCATCGAACCGACCCTATAATTATATATGGAAAGATAAAATGAGGGATGGAAATGTCCGATATCGTTGATTTTAATAATGTGTCTACGGTTGGTTTAGAGTCTTCGCCTGTGAAAGAAGCGCTTGCTGGTTTACGTGCTAATGAAGCCCGTTACTTTATGAACAAATACAAGTATGAATTTACGGTTGTACCAGCTAGCGAAAGCAGGGAGACCCTTGATTATGTGAACAGAATTTTGAAAGAAGAACGTGGTATTGAGTTTGCCGCCAAACCTTTAGAAACATCGCGTTTTCAAGTGGAAAATATAAAAATGGCCTACGTCTTTTATGATGATGGTCTTGAGGTCAACGTCATGTATACTGTTGATGATCCTAAGAAGCGGGCTGTTGGTTTTAAGCTTTCTGAGGGAATGGAGGTACCAAAGGAGTTAGGCAAGTTTAAGTTTGCAGGCAGAAGTCTAAACTGGCTGGAACAATTCGGGGTTCGTTTTTTGTAATTAAAGGAGAATATTAAAGTAAGCAAACGCATGTAAAGGAATCCAGCCATTTTTTGTATATTTCATAATGGATTGGGTCGATAACTTAACAGCTCATTCTAACTCGATTTTATTCCAAGTGCCTTATTCGTCTTCTTTATCGAACTTGCCCCGTCCTTCTCTATTTCCATCATCGCCCTGATGGCATCCACGTTCTCAGGCACAACATCCGATTCCTGGTGTATCGCCTGGAAGAAGTAGAGTTCACCTTTGTTAATCGCAATCGAGTCCTTCCAGACGACATTCTCCCACATGTCGCCCCTCGGTCTTCCAAGGTCTTTTGCCAGTTCCATTGCCTCGGCTGTTGATTTTATCCTGTCCTTGCTACTCACGAGCCTGATTCTCGGCCTTTTTTCAAAGACTTTAATGATATCGTCTTCCTTACATGCCTTTTTCAATTCGATATTCAGCGCATGGAGATGCATGAGCGTGGTCGAGGTCTTTACAGCCATGGTCGTGATATCAATATCCGGAAGAATCGAGTTTACATCAGGGCCGTGGTGAGACGGCAGTTTGATGGGGTCTGGAATGAGAGCGTTAATGGGACCTGTTTTTATGTCATTGGGGTCGGCAGCACGGCGCATCAAAGTTACCCGCGCCTTCCTGACACCGAATGCGGTATCAAGCGCATACAGCACCCTTACAAGTCCTGTTGTGTTGCATGAGACAACCCTGGTAAAATCCCTGCCGAGAGCATCGCCGTAATTTGCCTCTGAATTGAATGAAAATCCGGTTAATTCGTGTTCCTCCCCGCCCTGCCAGATTGCTTTAACGCCGCGTTTTTCATAGAGTTTCTTATATTCTTCGCCGATATCGCCGGGTGTTGCGTCAATTACGATATCCGCTTTGTCAAGCAGTTCTTCAAGTGTTCCGCTGACCTCAATTTTTGATTTCCTGAACTCCTCGATATTTTCTTTTGCAGCAGTATAAAGCTCAAAACCTTTTTCAATAGCGATTCGCGCCTCAAAACTCGGTCTTGTCTTAACAACGCCCACGACCTCCATGTCATCCTGGGCAGCCACGGCGTCAGCCACACGTTTTCCTATAGTTCCGTATCCATTTATTGCAACTTTAGCCTTCATCTGTTATTCTCCCTGTCGCCAGATTATTCAGCTATCTATTATAGCTTCCTGTTTTGTCAGATTAATGTCAACAATCCTGCCATGAACGGTTTTGGTCTCGCCGAGGATACTCTGGAGCCTGACGGCGTCTTTATCCGCGGTCAAACGTACGACGTCTTCCATAATCGTTTTTCCTTTGAGGATTACCTTGAGTTCGCACATAGCCGTTAAATCGGTCTTGTTGATATTAATATTTATCATATCCTGCAACCATACAGGGATGGAGGCTTTGCTATACCTGAACTGAAAGGACTCATAATACCGGATTATACAATAATGGAAGAGCATTCCATCGTGGTCCGCGGCGATGTTATTGTGGGGAATTACGCAGAACTCGCTTACGGTTTGATAGCAGGCATGGTAATAGCAGGGGAGCATGTGAAGATAAACGGGAACGTTCTTTCGGAGAACGATATCAGAATTGACATGTGGTCTGAGATAACAGGGGATGTCAGGACAAAGACCGATGCGTATCTTGGCGAATTTGTCAATATTACGGGGAAACTCTTTGCGGCTGGTAATCTTGATGTGGGGAACAACGTAAAAATAAGCGGCGGCTATGATGTTAAAGGATGGATTGTGGTGCGCAATCCTCTTCCTGTCATGATGTTCATATTCTTCTATCTCATGGCATTGCTCCGCTTCGGTAATGAGGAGGAGGTTGAAAAGGCGCTTGATGAGCTTTTCACTGAAGAGCCCTCTGATGCTAAACTGTTGTCAATACCCAACAGGACGAAGATAGACCTTGAAGCGATAAAGACCACCTCGCGCGCCGTGATCGGAAGCCACTGCCGCCTGCTCGGGAATATCCGCGCCCGTTCCATGTCGATGGGGAACCATGACACATTGTTCGGGAGCATCCGCACCACCGGAGATATCGTAATCGGGAGAAGCTGTATCATCCACGGGAATATTATCACGAAAGGAACCGTTGATATTGGAAGGAACTGCAATATTCTCGGGAAAATTACAGCGGACGCGATAGTACTGCATGAAACCTCCAAAGTTAATGGAGAACTGGCAGCCAGCGTGAAGATTGTGCGGGATGACCTTGAAGGACTGGATGAGGTCGGGAAAAAATTGTTCTACGGGTTTACCATGCTTGAGGATATTTGAAGAGCTTGTTACGGATTTCTCTCATCTTGTAATTTAAAATTTTGTGAATCTTAACGGCCTTTGTTGTTCCCACGCTATTTTTCCTTCCTCGGTAGCTGTTTGACCGATTTTATCTCCCTTTTGGTTTTCGACAATTGCAATATTTGAATTTGCATTTCCACCTGTTCCAATTACTCTTCCATTTTCATCTATTGTTATTCTAGCTTTTCTCTGTTCCATATAATCACCTTTTTATTTTTTTGCCACTTCTTGCGACATTGTTATTGCACTATCCGATGCGAGCTATGGATGTTTATTCATTATTGCTATTTCGTCTGTCATCATATTTTCTTCTATTATTACAATACTAACGTTTATTATAGTTAAAAACTAAACGTTTTAAACTTATCTTTGCGATCTTTGCGCCTTTGCGGTGAGTAAAACAAAACACCGCAAAGCACGGAACGCAAAGTGTTCCTAAGATATATATTGAAAATTAGGTTCTCAACTATATATGAGCCCGATGACCCGGACTACCCCGCGATACGACATGCTTTTCAGCAACGGTGAGTTCAACGGAACCCTGTTGATAGGACCTGACCCGCTCGGGGCAGATTTTGATTACAGGGTATTCCTGGATGCAAGGCGAATACTGAGGATGATAGGTTTTCGTATGAATGACGGCAAACGCGGGTTCGAGGAATACCAGAAAAATTTCACTTATGATAACCAAAATATCAAAGCGCGCATACGCCTTGTCCTCGGGCGCAATTATGACGGGAACTTGCAGGAATTCTGGCGGGAATCGTTGGCACATGAAGATTTCATTTATCTTAAAACCCATGCAGGTTATGGCAAACATCTGAGCCTGAGCAATGATGTGCGTTTCTTTACCGAAGCCATGAAGGAAGGGTTTGACCATCCCGGGAAAAAACCATACCAGTTATATTATCTGGACTGCTGCAAGAGTGAGCTGTACTACAAAGATGTGTTCCGAAACTTTGTAGGGAGCGATTGTGTTGACCTTATTTTGCATAAATGGTTCTGTGATTACAAAATAATAGGGCCAGTCATGGTGCTTATCATGGAATTAATGGAAGGGGCGGATTTTGAGACGATTGTTTCAAAAATGAATGACGAATATGGAATCCCGCATTTTGATGTGGAGGATGACCCTGCGGATATGACGCTGGATAGGAAGATGGTCACTTATTCAATGAGCCAGAGGTAAAGAGTCGGTTTTTACTTATTTTTAGCTACAATTTCTTTTTGTCAATATTCTAAGATGTGGAAGAAAAACCATAAAATTTACAACCAGCCGACGCAGCAGGATTGGTATTGCCGACATTGCAACCAAGCAGCAAATTCAAAAGGGAATCGACTTCAGCCGGAGACATCTGCGGTTTTCGCACGGCGCTTTGATTGACTGGTTTTTCAGATTGTGGGATTTGCTCTTCTGTCGGAACAGGTGTTGGTGTCTGCACGGGTTGCGTAGCTGTAATTTTTGGGGCTGGTGCTTCTGTAGTAATAACCACAGGGGGTTTTATCTTTATTTCAAGTTCCTGGCTCTCTGTGCTAATCTTAGCACCTTTACTTCCAAGTTCGTAATATTCTGCAGTTGCCTTGGGAAGTTTAACCGGCTGATTAGAGTTTATTTTAAGAGCATAACTGAAACTCACTTCATTGTTTGCTTCCAGATACGCTTCTGTTGATGTGTTGCCGCGGACGATAGTAGCCTCGGGGGGTAATGCATCCCTGATAGTGACCCTTGTAGGGGTACTCCCGGTATTTTTTGCAACTACCGTTACAGTTACGATATCGTTTGGATTTATTTCAGAAACATCTGCCTTTTTAGTAAGTACAATGTTGGGTCCGTATACCACAATAGCCACCTCGTTTGATTTTACAGAATAAAATTCATCTTTTTGTGTGAATTCAGCAATCGCAGACGGTAATACGATGCCATCCGAATCAGGCACCTGTGGCTTTATCAAGTAGTGGAAGTCCCAATCTCCCATAGCTGGCAGATCAATGACCCAGTGCAGCGAATTATTATTCGTTTGTTTAAATCCATCCGGCACATAATCGGTAACACTCACATTTTTAAGATCGTATTTTGCATTGTTCTTAACTGATAGCGACACGATCGCAAAATCCTTTAAATATATCCTCTCATTTGCGCTCTTATTTATAAAAAGGCTTACCTGTGGCTCGGTTAATACTGAAATAATTTTTTGGGACTCTGTAGTGTATGGAAGTTCCTTGGCATCGTCGCCTGTTACATTTGCAACTATTTCATAAGATTTCGTTTCAGCTATATTGGGTGATGAAAACGTGATGGTTTCTGAGGCTGAACCTATTTTCACCCTATCATAATGGAAATTTAAACTCCCCTTCTTAAATGGAAGGTCGGTTTTGATATTCATGTCAACATTAAAAGCATCAGCCTTGCCGGTATTTTTTAATGTTACAACCGTAACAATTTCTGTTGCTGATGATGATACGTACTCGTTTTTGTCTGTCTCCACTGATACCGTAAGTTCCGGTTTGCCCCTCGGGTCCAATTCAATTGTCGCCCAGGGTTCGTAACTTTCAAAAAGCCACACCGGGGAATCCTTGGAAGGCATCTCTTTTACAGTAACTTTCAGTTCATTATCCGGTGTTATATATGATTCTGCAAGTCCGAGTACTATAGTATCGATTAGAATACCTTTTTTGGATATATTCAATCCTGCAAACTGCTCAACCGGCTCAGCGGGTATATTCATATATTTATCATGTTCTACCGGGGCAGGGAACGAAACGGCCTTCACAGAATATTCACCAAATGAAAGATTACCTTCACGCTGGAGTTTGGCTGATACCCCTGGTGCCCACTGGAGCGCGGGATTATCTAAAGCCAGAGCTATACTGATAAACCCTGACAAAATCAGGGTTATCATAGCCAATTTAATCAAGCTGTGACTTTTTTTCCCCGCATTCATAAGACATAACCTTTTTTTTAAAATGTCTTTCCCAATTAGTATTTAAGAAGAGCATCATACTTATAATTTCCTATACAGTTAAAAATAATTCAATGTCCGATTGTGTTCCTTGAAAACATGCCATGCCCCGGAATTTCGGACATTTTCTTTCGACTGTCACCGGATAGATCATTTACCATTACGGAAACATTGATGATACATAAGCGAGATTTGAAAAAAGAAACTATGGATATAAGATTTTATGAGAAACCTGAAATGGCAAACCCCAGAATGCTGGTCGGTCTTCCGGGCATGGGAATGGTTGCAAGGACTACTGTTAACTATTTTATAGAATTTTTAAAGCCGGAATTGTTTGCGGATATTCCGGTTCCGTATCTCTCACCTTCGATTGTCTTTTTTGAGAAAGGGCTGGTAGTACCGGTGGACAGGGATAAAAGCCCTTTCAAGTTCTACTATTCCCGGGAAAACAATCTTATAATGTTCTCCGGCGATATGCAAATTGGATATACTGCAAAAGATAATGAACTCGCCGAAAAAATAATCGAAGCTGCAAAGCTTTGCGGGGTTGATACTGTTTATACGGTAATAGCAACGCATGTAAAGAAATATGTTGAGGAGCCGCATGTATTCGGGGTCGCGACATCGCCTGAGCTTCTTGAATTTTTAAAGAGTAAAGATGTTGAGATAGCGGATGGCAGCCTGCAGATAAGCGGGGTTAACGGGCTTGTAATCGAATATGCAAAGCGCAATGGGATTAATGGAATATCCTTACTCAGCGAGACGGTTTTTCCTGACGCGCTGGATATAAAAGCATGTTATGCAGGAATAAAGAAGGTTTCGGAGCTTCTGGGAATTGAGATTGATATGAGCAGGATCGAGAGTGAAGCGAAGAAATTTGATGAAGGTTTTAAGAGGTATTTGAAAGAGATACAGGAAAAGAAGAGGAAAGAGGAGGATTTGGGGTATATTGGGTGAGCGCCTTTCATTTTTCTTTCTTACTCGGACACATCTCCCCAATCATACACACGCCGCATTTCGGCCCCACCGGCCTGCATATATCCTGCCCGAACCTCACGAGCAGCTCATTGATATGGCGCCAGTGTTTTTTCGGTAGGACTTCACGAAGTTTCTGTTCGGTCTCCTCTGGTGATTTTGTCTTTACAAGCCCAAGCCTGTTCGAGATTCTGTGGACATGGGTATCCACGGCAATAGCATCCTTGCCAAAGCCATAAACGAGTACACAATTTGCGGTTTTCCTGCCAACGCCCGGAAGTGAGAGCAATGCTTCCATATCATCCGGCACCTTGCCCTTATAATCGTTGTTGATTATCCGGGCTATTTCCTTTACGCGCGGCGCCTTTATGCGGTAGAATCCGACTTCCCGAATCAATTCCTCAATGTCCGAAACATCGGCATATGCAAGCGCAGGTGGGGTTCCATATTTCGAAAACAGTTTCTCCGATGCCCTGTCCGTGACCTCGTCGCGGGTGCGCTGGGAGAGGACTGTGGCTATTAGCTGGCGAAAAGGGTCACGCAAATTGAATTTGCCTGGTGGGTAGCGGTTTTTCAGGCGGGAGATGATGAGGTCAATGGGCATAATGGTACTTTAGGTGCGGGGAATATTATAGTCTCCCGCATAACATCTAATATCATATAAACCACAGAGCGCACAGAGGACACAGAGCAAAAGCCTCAACACTCTGTGCTCTCTGTGTTCTCCGTGGTTGATTATACTTGATTGGGCTCATATAATAAGCTGGAAAATTTTTTGATGTTATTTTTTAAGTTTTGTGAAGGGTTAGGTTTTTGCGGCGCGCGGTCGATAAAATTTTAAATGTGCGGGTGTATTGGAGTAAGTGGTGCAAGTATTTGGTAGATCAAGATGAAACTCACATGTTGGCGGAGGGAGGAGAGTTCTTAGCAGAAGTTCAGAAATTAGGGGAAATAATATCAGATATCGAAAAGCAAAAATCATATCGTATCTTTGGATATCTTTTAATACCTATCATACTTGGTTTTTTTGTTTTAAAGAACATAAATGAGAACATATTCATCTTAACAAAGAGAAGGGATGAATTAACATATAAGGTTATAAATGAGATCGAAACTTCAAACCAGCAACTTAAGAATAATTTAAAACATCTAAAGGATGCGGATACTTTTCTAATATATTCTGTTAGAGCAGATTTGTTGGGTAAACTCGAAGATTTAAGAAATAGTCTTCATTGTCTGAAATTAAAAAATGAAAAATTTGAAAAATATTTCAATGATCTCATAGAAACTTCCATAAACGAAGTGATGTCATATAAAATTACAATAGAGAACTTTAACAAAGAATTGATCGAAAGACGTAAGAAAGAGTACGAGTTTCTTTTAAAACATTTAAAGGATGCAGATACTTTTCTTATATATTCTGTTAGAGCAGATTTGCTGAGTAAACTCGAAGATTTCCGAAATACTCTTCATCATCTAAAATCAAAAAATGAAAAATTTGAAAAATATTTCAATGATTTCATAGAAACTTCAATAAACGAAGTGATTGCATTTAAAATTACAATAGATAACTTTAACAAAGAATTGGTCGAAAGACGCAAGAAAGAGTACGAGTTTCTTTTTAATAAATCAACCGTTGGTTTAAATGATGAGCAGAAAACAGCAATTATAACAGACGATAAGCATAATCTGGTAGTGGCGGGTGCAGGATCGGGTAAAACAGAAGTTCTAATAACCAGAATCGCCTACCTTGCACTAAGAAAACAGGAGACTGTAGCGCCAAATAGAATCCTTGCATTAGCCTTTCAAAATAAGGCTGCAAAGGAAATTGAAGAAAGGCTCAACAAGAGGTTTGGAATAGAAGTTAAAATTAAAACATTTCATTCTTTAGGGCTTGAAGTTCTTACTAATGCTTCATTGAATCCAAAATTAAAATTTAATGGAGATAACTTTGAGTCTGGATACAATGAATTCATGGCAGAACTCTATAAAAAAGCAGAAAATGAACCTTCATTTCAGAACAAACTTCTAGATTATATGCTGTATTTTGGAGATAACGAACAGATTAAACAGGAATCCGATTTTGAAAAGAAAGATGAATGGTATCAGTACATGCAAAATTTAGTATATACCGCATTGAATGGAACAAAAGTAAAAAGCGAAGGAGAAAGAACAATACTTAACTTTCTGTTTACTCATAAAATAAATGGAAAATATATCAAAGTGCTTTATGAAAATCCTGCTGAATGGATGAACTATAAAAATGAAAAAGGTGAACTAAAAACTCCAAAACCAGATTTCTTTTTACCAGAATATAATATCTATATCGAGCATTGGGCGATTAATGAGAGGGGAAATGTTCCTGAATGGTTTGATAAAGACTACAGGAAAGGAATGAATGCAAAGATCGATGGATTCAAACAACAAAAAAAGTATTCTCTAATAGAAACAACCTATGGAGAATTTAAAAGTAATAATTTTATAGGCCATTTTGAAAACAAAGTGATTAAAGAGATTAGGAGAAAATATCCAGACCAAGATTTTGTTTTTACTGAAATGGGCTATTCTGAAATTGTTGAACGGGTATGGAAAAATTGCAAGGAATCGATGAAACGAAATCCTAAGGATATAGCAAATTTCATCACAAAAGCAAAAACAAATGGCTTAACACCTGAAAAGATACTTGAAAGACTGAAAAACGAAATATGGTCTCCCAAACAAAAGACTTTTGCAGAGTTAGCACTGGTAATCTACAAAGAATATGAAAAACAGCTCAGGCTAACTAACGAAATAGATTTTTCTGATATGATCAATCTGGCAATAGTGGAATTAGAGAAGAATGGATCACTTTATGAAAATTCTTTCGATCACATATTGATAGATGAGTATCAAGATATAAGTCCACAAAGATACCGTCTTATAAACGCACTGATGGAAAAGAATCGTAATTGTAAACTATTCTGCGTGGGAGATGATTGGCAAAGTATTATGGGCTTTACAGGTTCAAATTTAGAGTTCTTTGTAAAATTTCAAGATTATTTTGACCATCCTGCAAGAACTGATTTATCTGTCAATTACCGAAGCATAAAATCTATTGTGGATGCTGGAGCAGAACTAATCAAATATAATGACGATGGGCAGCTTAAGAAACAAACAATAGCGAACAACAATGACGAAAAGAAAATCCTTGTTTTTTCATCATTAATTGAAAATAAATGGAACTATTATCAACAAGTCGCTTGCCATTGTGTAAATACTGTTAGAGAATATATCAATAAAGGGTATGCCCCTGAAGATATAAGGATCTTGTATAGAATTGGAAATCCATATTTAGAAACTAAGATTTTTGAATATGCGAAATTCAATAATATTCTTATTCAAAAAAATTCCCCCAATCCTCGATCAATAAAATTGATGACCGTCCATAAGAGTAAAGGTTTACAGGCAAAAGTTGTATTTCTACTTTGTGTTGACAAAGGTCTGTACGGTTTTCCGTGCGAAATCGAAGACCCCTTCATATTTGAACCCGCCATGTATAAAAGATTAAATAATAAAGAAGAAGAGGAGAGACGGCTATTTTATGTGGCAATTACCAGATCGAAAGAAGATATTATAATTTACACTCAAAAAGATAATGAGAGTATGTTTTTGAATGAAATTAAGAAATATACAGAAATTAAAAATATAACTAATTCATGAAATACGAACCCACGTAACTTATTTCACTCCCTACCGCATCTATCACTCAAATCTATGACAACAGAATGCACCGCCTGCAAAGGAACAGGCACTATCATCCTCAGCGAAAAGGAATGCCCTGACTGCAAGGGCTCAGGCAAGCCAAAAGCCATAAGCCTTGACCAACTCACAGAAAAAGACCTGGGAAAACTCATGGGAGGGGGCATAAAATGCGTAAAGTGCCAGGGCACAGGCAAAATATCGGTCACCGAACCATGCAAGAGTTGCTCCGGCAGGGGAAAGTTCTTCACATGCACCGTTTGCGGCAGGGAAACCACAAAAGGCGACCTCTGCGAGAACTGCGCCAAAAAACCACTTGTCCATGTCCTGAGCGCAGAATGCGACACGCGCGAGCTTGAGGCCGGGAAGGTTTACGAAGGAAAAGTGCAGGGGCATGCCAATTTCGGCGTGTTCGTTGACCTGAATCCGCAGCTTCGGGGGCTCATCCATTCAAGCAACATCAGTTTCCTCCCTGAAATCGGGGATAAGATATTCGTCGAAGTGAAAAACATAGCCCCAAACGGTAACATCGAACTGCTCCCCAAGAGCCTGAAGGAATTCCAGCTAATCGAAGTCGAAAAACAGCTCCCGCGCCGAAAGACCACAGAACTCTCAAAGTACCTGGGCAAGCTTGTTCATCTCTCAGGCGAGGTGATTCAGATAAAACAAACAGGCGGCCCCACGATATTTACGATCTCGGACGAGGATGGGACAGTTCAGTGCGCAGCCTTTGAGAAAGCAGGCGAGCGGGCATATCCTGAGATTAAGTCCGAAACCATCGTGAAGGTAATCGGTGAGCCCTCGATGAGGAACGGCGCCATGCAGGTAGAGATACGCGCCATGAAACAGCTATGGGGAGGGGATGCAACCGGTATCAAGGAGCAGATCGAATCAGCGATAGACAGGCGTGCAGAACCCCACGATATCCAGTTCCTTGTAAAGAGCGAGATACTGGAAAAGTTAAAACCAAGGATGCTAAACGCAGCCAAAATCATAAGGAAAGCAGTTTTCAAATCACGGCCCATAATCATCAGACACCATGCGGACGCAGACGGCATTACATCGGCAATAGCGATAGAACGTGCGCTCCTGCCGCTGCTTCGCGAAGTCGGCGGCTCAGATGCCGACCGACATTTCTACAGGCGCTCCCCTTCAAAGGCGCCATTCTACGAACTTGAGGACGTAACAAAAGACCTCACATTCGCGCTTGAAGACCAGGAGCGTTTCTCCCAGAAGATGCCACTTGTGGTATTGATGGACAACGGCGCGACAGAAGAAGATATGCCTGCCATGAAACAGGCGATAATTTATGGCGTTGAAATTCTGGTTATTGACCATCATCATCCAGACGGGACAATAGATTCCATGGTGCTTGAACACGTGAACCCCGCATACGCAGGCGGGGATTTTGGCATAACAACAGGCATGATTGGCACAGAGATTGCCCGGATGATAAATCCCGAAATCACAGAAGAGATAAAACACCTCCCTGCCGTATCTGCAGTCGGGGACAGGTCAGCGGCGCCTGAAGCAGAGCTTTATAAATTACTTGTGGCAGACAAATATAAACTCGAAGACCTCAAAAACATGGCGCTTGCAACTGATTACGAGGCTTTCTGGCAGAGGTTCAATGATGGGCGGGGCATTATGAACGACATTCTCAATCTCGGTTCAAATATACGGCACCAGCAGATAGTAAAATTATTGTGCGAACAGGCAAATGCCGCTATAACCGAGCAGCTTGAGGCATCGATGCCCAATGTGAAAACCCAAAAACTGGCTAACGGCGCCATATTAAATGTAATTGACGTTGAAAATTTTGCCCACAAATTCACATTTCCTCCGCCCGGCAAAACAAGCGGCGAAATCCATGACCGACTATGCTCCCAGTACAGCGGGCAGCCCGTGGTCACCATCGGATACGGTCCTGATTTTGCGGTGCTGCGTTCTAAGGGCGTGAAGATGAACATCCCGCAGATTGTGAAAGAATTGCATAGCGAAATCAAAGGTGCCGGGGTGAGTGGCGGAGGTCATCTCGTGGTGGGCAGCATTAAGTTCGTGGAAGGGATGAGAAAAGAAGTGCTGGCAAAACTTGCAGAGAAAATAGGAGCGGCTGGGACGCAATGAAAAACTTTAGGAAAGTTTTATCAAAAACCTTTAAGAAAGGTTTATCAAACGAAGGGGTATGCAAAGCATACCCCAACACGCCCTCCCGAGGCGTGACTCGGGACGTCATAAAGGGGCGTAACCCTTTATGAAAATTAGTGATGCCTGCGTGGGCTGCGGTCAGTGTAAAGTTTACTGTCCGCGTGATGCGATATTGGTATTCGGACGTGCTTCGATGAACGAAAAATGTGTTGAATGCGGTACGTGCGTTAAGTATTGTCCGGTTCGTGCGATAGCGGAGGATTAATGAAGGCGGTAATCATTGGCGCGGGTCTTGGCGGCTTACTTTCCGGCGCAAAGCTCTCAAAAGCTGGATACGATGTAGAGATTTTCGAGCGGTTACCTTTTATCGGCGGGAGGTTTGCCAATCTTGAATATAAAGGTTTCAAGCTTAGCACGGGCGCGCTTCACATGATACCCCACGGCTCGCGGGGGCCGCTTGCGCAGTTGCTTCACGAAACTGGCGCTTGTGTAAATATAATCGATTCAAGCCCGATGGCTGTAATCAGGAAAGAAAACGGTGAAACAATCTCTTTTCACGATTTCAGGAAAGAACTTTCAGTCACAAAACGCGTGAAACTCGGCACCATACTTGCGTATTCCCTTAAATTCAAACCGAAAAGCAATATCTCCTTCAGGGATTGGATATTGAAATATTTTGATGAGGAATTCCTGTTGAAGCTTGCAGACTCTTTCTGCGGCTGGGCATTGAGCCTCAGGGCAAAGGATGTCCCGGCAAGAGAAATGCTTGAAATCATAAATAATATGTACCTCTACAAGGGTTCAGGCGTCCCGGAAGGCGGCTGCGGCGCTGTAACCTGCGCCCTTACCGACGTCATAAAGTCAAATAACGGGAAAATAAATACCGGCACATGTGTGGATAAAATAATCATTGACAAGGAGAGGGCATGCGGGGTGTGTGCCGGCGGAAGAACAATTGATGCAGACATTATTATCAGCGATATCGGGCACCCTGAAACAAGCAGGATGTATGATTGCAGGAATGAAGCTTATTTAGAGAGGATAAATAAAGCCAGGCCGTCAAGGGGAATAAAGATATGCCTTTCTTCGGATGAACCTCTTATAGGTCACAGCGGCGTCTTTTTCACGCCTTATACAGAGAGAATAAACGGCATAAACGAAGTGACCAATGCTGACCCGGCTCTCGCGCCGCCTGGAAAGCATCTTATAATGTCACATCAGGCTGTGATATCAGATGACCTGAACCATGAAATCAATCTCGGGCTTCTTGACCTGAAAAAACTGTTTCCCGACAAAAAGTACGAGGTTCTTTTGGTACAGTCCTATTCCAACGGCTGGCCTGTGAATCGGGCATCATCGGGAAGCGATATCGGGAGCAGGACGCCGGTTCAAAACCTGTATGTTGTGGGAGACGGTGCGAAGGGAAAGGGAGGGATTGAGGTTGAGGGCGTGGCGCTGGGGGTCATGAACGTGATGAAGGAAATTGGAGCTTAATGCTCTAAAAATCTCTCGCAGACCGCAAGGTCAGCCCGCGTATTAACGTTCAGCGCCAGCTCTTCATCATCCAGGATAAGATTATAATCCTCCTGCTCTTCATGTATCCTGCCAGTGTCAAGGATATTTATCCCGCATGGGACGATAAAGCTTGAATTTTTATGAAAAACAGTATCGGGACGAAGACCAAGCCTTGTGAAAACATCAAGGTTCATGTGAACCGAAAGCGCGGGAGTGCCGGCATCGTTGTATTTTTCTATTATCATGTCTATCAATCCTGACGTAACAAGTGGAAGGTCTGCCATCATTATAAGAACAGGTCCTTTGATGCCCGCTTTTTCAACTGCCATGACCATATCATGTACAAAACCTTCTCCGCCGGTTTCTATTATCCCCACCTTATCATGTTCTTTCTTAAAATCACAAATCCAGTCAGTAGTTCTTTTCACCCTCGGCGAAGTTGCCACGAAGATTCGGTCGATATTCTGAGAGCCAAGGAGAGCATCGAGTACATAATTGATAAGCGGTTTGCCAAGAAGTGGTGTTAGGGGTTTTTCATCCTTCCCGAGCCGCTTTCCCATCCCGCCTGCCATCACAATAGCATCCAAGCGAATCCTCCCATGAAAAACAAAGCCGAAAGTCGCCCGATCTCATTCGATGCGCCCATGACATCCCCGCTCACGCCCCCGAAATGTCGGTTAGCGGTATTGAGAACAAGGAGGCCTGCTAACTGGGATATTATTACAGCTTCAATACCAAAGACGCCCATAAGAACATAACCCACTGCGCTTGAAAAAACCATTCCGATAATAAAATCGGATTTTTTTGTATTGTCCACTGTCATTGCCCCGAAACCCTCATGCAGCCGCCTGCCAAAAGCTGCGACTGTGACCATGGACTGCTTTGCAGCAGTTTCTGCAACAATTAATGCAAGAGGTAGAAACAGGGGCTGGGAATTTATTTCCGCAATGAAAAAAACTGTCGAGAAGATTCCAAGAATTGCCAATATGCAAAATACCAGGCCGCCTGTGCCGATTGCGGTATCGCGCATAGCTGCTATTTTTTTCTCTTTTGTACCATGCGCCGCAATGCCGTCACCAAAATCAGCAAGCCCATCGATATGATTGAATCCTGTAAAGTAGTAAATAGAAATAATAATCACAAGCGAGGCAAGAACCGGCGGGAAAATCGCTGACGATACAAGACCAATCGCAGCGAAGATGACACCCAGAACTGCGCCGACTACAGGGAAAAGATAGATATGTCTCATCAGGTTCTCGATGCCTTCCATGCTAATACCAACGGGTATAGTGGTCAAGAAACCAAAACCGCTGCGGACGGCGCTTAGAAAGTTTTTCATCCCGCAAATCCGCCCTGTAATATTTCAGGTTTTCTCTTTATTACCTTTGCCTTATTTACGTTTGTTTTGGCAGTTTTCCTGCCGTTACCTTTTCCCCGTGAATACATATTAGCTGATGCGCCGCCAATGAGCCCTGCAATCACGTCGTCCATGAAAGGACCGAGTTTGGAGAGGATTCCGGGTTTTAGTTTATCAAACCTCACGTATTCGAATATTCCCTTGTCTCCGCTGATGTATTTCGCTATGCTCATCCCTATTACCTCATCAACAATGAGGAAGGTCAGGTCTTTTTTAAAGGTCTCTTTGCTCATGCCCGGAAGTTCACCGTTCTCACCGGCTTTTTCAAGAAGCATACCTGCGTATAACAACATGGAAAGGTTGGGATCGGAAAGCGCATGCTTTAATTCTCTTTTAAACACCCGCTCTGCTATTTCCCTGTTTTCAACGCCGGGATGGGGAACGTATAGTTCCATGGCTGCTGATACAAGTATCTCTTCGGAGAGCCCTGCATCTTCAAGGATTTTCATTATGCTTCTTGTGCCTGTGTCATTAACTTCTTTTGGCTGGTTCTTTTTCTTTTTTTCCCGTTTTATAGTTGATAATTTCATAATAATCTCCATTATCTAAAATCGGATTAAGGGCACCTTCCCTATAAAATAGATTCCTGTAATTACTAAAAGCGACGAGACGCCTACGATATTAACCGCTCTTTTAATCTGAAACGGCTGCGGTTCACTAAATTGCTTCCCCAGTATATGGAAACCCACTTTTTCAAGCCTCACATTCAGGGCGCCTGAAACCGCAGCCATCGACCAGCCTGAATTTGGCGATGCAGTCCTGCTATGGTCTTTAATGCACGTCCTGATTGCGTCAGCCGGCTTTCCAAAAAAAACCGAGGCAATGAAAATAAACGCAAGAGATACGCGCGCCGGCACCCAGTTTACAATATCATCAAGCCGCGCAGATGCATAACCAAGGTCGATGAAAGGCTCTTTCCTGTACCCGACCATGGAATCAAGCGTATTTATCATGCGGTAAGCCAGTGCGCCGGGCAGGCCGAATACCAGAAAATAAAAAAGCGGTGAGAGAATTCCGTCAACAAAGCTTTCTGCCAGCGATTCTATTACTGCTGAAGATGATTGTGATTCGTCAAGCCTTGAAGTATCCCTCCCCACGAAAGTTTTTAAATCGATTCTTGCCTTCCCGATGTTACCCGCTTCAAGTTCATTTCTTATCCCGAGAGCCGAGACCAGTAACATACGAATCGAAAAGCTGGATTTTAAGAAATATGCGGCGATAATTAAACCCAAAAGACTGGTGCCCAGCGAGCTTATCAAAAGACCGGCAAGAACCGCAATCCCTGCGCAGGAAAACGCCATGAAAAATCCATAAAGCTTCCTGTGGTGGAGAGGCGCGCCTCGCGTGAACACATTTATCATTTTTCCCATCCACACCACGGGATGAATAAATGCGGGCGGCTCACCGAATAAAATATCGAACAACAGGGCAAGGAGCAAAACCCGAAGCCAGAAATCAATAATTATCACAAATTAGACTCCATTACAAGTTTCCAGATATCTTTGAGCTTCTGTCCTTCCATCAAAGCCCCGAGTACCTTTTCAGCTATATCTCCTTTATGAATAAGTTTGCAGCCGGCGCAGCTCCATACCGTTCCCCCGGTTGATTTGCGGATAAGTTCTCCGCCCGTCCTTACATCTTTGCAGGGATAAAATGGACAGAAACAAAAAGTGCAGTCCTGCCCTTCAAAGTGACAGTGATAATATTCGCAGTCAATTCTGCTCCTTGCGGTAACTCCTTTTTCAAGAGCGCTTCCAATCTCTTTTTTTGCAAGTTCATCCCCCCATTCTTTTATGACCATTGAAAAAGCCGAAACGAGCTTCCTGTTTTCGCTTCGTTTCCTGACTGCGACCCGGATATGATTTTCAAGACCGAATGAAGAACACTCCCTGATAATAATCCCGTGCTTTAGCATTCTTGCAGTTAATTCTTTGGAATTGATACCGAAATCCCCTGCATCGATTAGAATGAAATTCGTATCACTCGGGTATGGTTTAAAACCGCGTATCCCGCCAAGGCGCGAGATCAGCCATTCCCGCTCTTTCCTGATCAATCCAAGTGATTTTTCTTTATAGTCCTGGTTCTTCCTGAGAAGCCGTTCGCCAACCAGAGATGCTGCAGAGTTCATATTCCAGTGAAGGCGGGCATTATTCAGGAGTCCTGCAAAATCAGGGGAAGCTACTGCAAAACCAATCCTCAATCCGGCCACGGCATACGTTTTGGTAAGAGAACGCAGAACAAAGATAAAATCGCAGGATGCTGCCATATTAGCAATACTCTCACGCGGGTCTGAAAGCTCGATAAATGCTTCATCAACGAATAAAAAAGTTTCAGACAGGGCGCATGTTTTTGCCATCTCGATAACATCCCTTCGCCGCAGAAGATTGCCTGTGGGATTATTCGGATTGCAGAGAAAAACAGCTTTGTAACCCACGGGGTTCACTTTTGTAATATTTCGATAATCAATGTATTCTATTTCCGCCCCGAATAACCTGCACTGGAATTCGTATTCCCCGAAAGTCGGGGTTGGTATTATGACTTTATCGCCGGGCTCAATAACTGTTTCTGCAAAAAGCCTGATCAATTCCGATGACCCGTTCCCGGGAATGATATTTTCAGGCAGGACATTGAGACTGTCTGCTGCCGCCTTTTTAAATGCCGGATATCCGTTGTCTGGATAATTGCTGATATTTTGAAAAACGCCGCTCAATAATTTCTTTGGAGGACCGAGGGGATTCAGGTTGACGCTAAAATCCAGCAGGTCGTCTGCGTTCTTTCCCGATACAAGCGCATTTTCTGATAATCTGGCGCCGTGAACGCAGGGCACCAATCCAACGGCGGTTTTTTTAACTCTATTAATAAGAGGCACAAACCCTGTTTTGTCTGGAAAGAATATTAAAGTGCCGTAAAGAAAAGAGAATGGGTTAAATTAAAAACTTCTATTGTCATGCCGCAGGCGCACGATTTTGGTAATCACGGGAACATCAGTTAATTCCAAGCATCATGTTTTTAACTCAATCAACTCAAATAATAAGTCTATAGATTTGGTTTTTTCGGATTTTGAAATACCAATAACGGTAGGCTCAATTATAATAAAACGGTATGCTTAGCCACATATTTCACAAATACCTTTAAATAGTATGAGGTGCCATTTATGGTAAGACAACAAATCGTTGTCGGGGTATGAAAAATATGGTAGATATAAGAAATTTTGTATTAAGGGAAAAGAATGGAAACGAGACTGGAGTATTCACAGGTCACCAGCCGCGCCAGGCAGCATTGAAAGCAGCCAACCGCAGCAAAGGAACAAAATCAAAACCTGTTGAATTAAGACTCAGAGAGAGAGGAACCAAGAAGATCCATGTATACAAGGGATGGACAGAAACAGTTGCAGCCCCCAAGAACAAACCAAAATGGATGCCTTCAAAGATCAACAAGCCGAATGTAAAGAAAGTAGGCGTTGAGCTGCTGGGTAAGATTTAAATTTTACCCTTTTTCATTTTTTTGGAAACTCATGAAAGTTTCTAAGTTATTTTTAGGTTATATTTTCTGGGCATGTGCAGCGGCTGCCGGTATATTCTTAACACTGGTTCTCATACCGGAGTTCATAAAAACATTAGTTTAACGGGACTGCATCCACCAGAATACTACAACAAAGGCCAGAATCACAACAACCAGTCCAAGCAAACCCGCTTCAGGGCCGAAAGACCCGCCGGTTACGAGCTGGTTATCCGAGGTTATTTTTAATATTCCGCCAAAATCCTGCCTCAATGAATATACATGGTACTGGAAAAAGTTCCATGTGAAATGGAAACCGATAGACATTGAAAGCCCGTCATAAAGGTAACAAATAGCAAGTAGTACTTCGGCTACCGCTATGGTCAGGAGCATGATTATAATATTTTCCTTGCTAAGATTCAGCGTCAGGATTGATGGTACATGAAGGACTGAAAAGAAGGCGGAGGATAAAAATACGGCCTTCCAGGACCCGTACCTTTTCGCCATGTCCGGGAGTATGTATCCCCTGAATGGCAATTCCTCACCGATAGCGACGATTCCCTGCAATATTATCCCGCCAATTAATGCATCCTGGTAACCAGGGGTTAAATCCTCGATATGGATAAAGCCCGATGCAAGCTCTATTAAAAATATCATCGTCATCAGGAGAAACCCAAGGTATGCGCCCTTAAAAAAACGATGCCCCCAGATGAATGACTCCTTTTCCTGTCTTTTATAAATAATCGGAAGCAATATCATCACAAGATAAGCAATGAAAGGGAGAAATGCAATTAAGGGAAGGGGTTTGGCCGAGTCCGCCGTGCTTTTAGAATTTTCCTCTGGAAGCCAGATGACGGATATGCTTGAGACAACGATAACCAGGGTTATTATTAAATAAAAAATTAAAGTCCTTTTCGTTGCTGGATTGTGATTCATGATGATTTATATACGGGCTCGCTGGGATTTGAACCCAGGTCATAGGCTCCGGAGGCCCATGTACTATCCGGACTATACTACGAGCCCATTCCGCGTTGTAAAAGCGGGCAAAACCCGTACCGATGCTACTGGGTTCGCAATTTCTTAAGCTGCAAAAGGAATCTAAGCGATTCCACAGTAAATAAACATGTTGATTTTGCAGAAGAAATTGGAATTGACAGAAATTTCCAGCCTCTATATTTAGGTCATAACTTTTTTATAGTATTGTTGCTAATAAATATTCAGGCAGTTTCCCAGAGGAGTATGGGGCATTATTGATGGCACATGAAATATACGGACAAGGAGAGTGCCATCGAGCTGCAATGCAGTTTTGTCGCTCATGGGGAGTTGCACTGGATAAAAAGCAATGGTGTGAAAAATAAGAATATCCGTGTGTGGAGGAATGAATATGGAACAATTAGATAGGGCGATCAGCATTCTGAAAAATCCGCTGGCCGAATTGACCAAGGTAAAGTCTGAAGATATAAACAAGGACGATATAATAAAGCAGTACATCGCAATCCTTGCGCTGATTCCTGCTATAGCCTATATTATTGGTATGGGCATTATTGGAGCTAATGCAGGAATGTTTGGAGGCTTTAGGTATCCGATTGGAACCGCTGTGGTGGGCGGTATATTGATGTACATACTTAGTATTGTAGATGTGTTTGTGATAAGTATCGTGATTAATGCCCTTGCCCCGAATTTTTCCTCGAAGCAGGATGAGAACCAGGCAATGAAACTTGCGGCATATTCAGCTACAGCCGGACTGGTTGGAGGAATATTCTACATCATACCGATACTGAGCCCTATTGGTTTACTGTTTGCACTTTACGGGTTGTACATTCTCTATCTTGGCATTCCGGTGCTCATGGAAACGCCTAAGGAACAGGCCATGGGTTATACAATCGTTGTTATAATTGTATCATTGGTGGTGTATTTCATCGTCGGAGCAGTAACATCACAGGTAATGTGGTCGATGAGTCCGGGTCCGGGTATGATGGGGATTCCTTATAGATAATAGGAGGAGCGGTATGGATACTATGGTATGGCAATACTCCACGGTTTATTGTTATTACCAGGGTATCTATAACCCCATTGAATAGTAAAGTATCCCGGCAATTATCGCCCCGGAAATAGTTGCAAAAAGATTGACGCCGTTATTTGAAAGGTAACCTTTCTGCTGGAGCGTGGCGCCAAGCACACTATCGATGTTAGTACCGATAAAACCTCCAGCAGCCGCCGCAATCAGGAGGGCAATATCTTTTTTTATGAGGAAGAATGCAAGAACTGCAATAGCTAACGCCCCGAAAAATGCCGCCGCTTCGCCAAGATACGAAATTGCGCCGTCTGTGCCGGGTCTGGCTTTTTTAAATGTCGTAATCATGCGCGGCTCTCCTTTGTACGTTTCCCCGATTTCGCTTGCCAGCGTGTCGCCGCAGGCTGTGGCTACCGAGCCGAGATACCCTGCTAATAAGATTTGGCCGTGTGCAGGAAAAATTCCATAAGCCACTGCAAGTGAAAGTGCAGCCAGCGAATTACTGAAAACATTCTTATATCCGCGAGCACCCCCTTTTCCCTCGGCTATCCCCCTGGCCAATTTATAATTGTATTTGTAACGTGTAAAGAGACTTCCCAGTAAAAAAAAAGCGAGAAGAATAAATAACCACGTTATATTGCTGGATATGATAATAACAACCCCCAGCAGTGTTGCACTCAGCATGGCCGAGATATCGGCGATACGGGCCCTGTAGGCAAGATAGCCGAGAACAAAAGAAAAAACAAGCGCCTGCATAAGATATACTGTGTCGACATTGTAACCGAACACATAGAAAAGCCACATTACCATTGCCGAACCAAAAGGTATGACGATATTATCATCGGTCGTTATCATGGATTCAAGAAGCGCACCTGTAATAGCGCCTATCACTGCAAGAAAAAATATCATACCATCGGGGACTTTCATAGTAAAGCCCGATATCCATGTTCCTGCAACAAATGCATAAATGCTTCCTGAAATAAGGAAAATAATACTTGATTTTGCAGAATAATACTTTATTTCATGGCTGAGACCCGTCTCTTTTGCTTTTTCAATAATATTAACTGCATCTGCGACACCATCACCGAAAGTGGTAATGGCAAAAGCCGCCCCTATAATAAATAAAGGGAATTTATTTTGTCCTACGACCAGACTAATTATACAAAGGAAGGCTATGGTGAAAAATAACTGAATCAGGCTGTAAAGTTTACCGGCTTTGATATCAGATTCACGGGCAAAAAAACGGAAAGCATATGAAGTCGGGGAAAGGACAGATAAAAGCATGGCTGCACCAAGAAAAGCTGCTGCCAGATACGATGTCTTAATGAAAGGAAATAGCAGCACAATCAGGCCGATAAGAATAAAAATGCCCTGTTTCTCACAGCACTGTATTAACTTCATCCTTCACCGAAATGGATTTTATAGGCAAATACTTTATCCTTCTATCCCAATAAAAGAACGATGGGATTCATTTCGAAAGCATATGAATGGAAACTTAAAAATGCAATAAAAAAACAGGGTGTGCCGAAACATATAGTCCTTGCGCTTTCAGAAAGTGATCTGCTGACAGATGATAATTATGGCAAATTGAATTCTTTTGCAGCCTGGTGCAAAGAGACGGGAATAGGTACAGTTACAATTTATATAAGCATTATCGAAGTGGACGCAAAACTTGGCAGAAAAATCTGCAATAAATTGTCAGGAGAAATCCCATCCGCGCTTTGTAACATCACTCCGAATATTACTGTAATCACAAGAGGGGACAAGGAGATAAAAAAACACGACTCTTCAGGAATGAATCTTGAGATATCTCTCGGATACAGCGGGAAGTATGAATTGACGCGGGCTATCAAGGATATTATGACACAGGTGAAGAATGGAAAAATGGCACCCGATGAAATCAATGAAAACGTGATTGAATCCCATTTATTATTTAAATCCGAACCTGATATTGTAATCCGGGCCGGGGGCAAGAGATTGACTGATTTCCTCATCTGGCAGTCAGTTTATTCCGAGCTGTATTTTACGGATGTTAACTGGCTTGATTTCAGGAAGGTTGATTTTTTAAGGGTAATAAGAGATTTCCAGAAACGGCAGCGCAGGTTCGGGAAGTAATTCAATAAACTACCACTTAATCATGTTATGCATCACAGCATTATGGTAAGTAAGTTCATGAAGTATCTTTATAACTTCTTCTTTCGGGATTTTAATAAATCTCCTGGAGATGGAAATAACATCTTCAACTTCCACAAGGCCGTAATAGCTTAACAATTTGACAATCCGCATTACCGTGTTTTTTTGCCTCTCATGCTCCCGTGTCTGGTATGTGCGTATAGCCCGCAGGAAGTCAATACGCCGGAACTCAGGCCAAAAAGGAGCGCAGAAATATGCGGCGCATTCATTCCCGTTGGCCTGCCAGGGGAGGAAATTGGATATCCTTTCATCGCCGCCGGTCCTGATAATAAGATCAACACCGGGCATAGAACCGCTTGCGGGATACATGTTATTCGATATCGTATCTTCGTTAATGTCTTTTAAGGATAATTCACCGGTTCTGATTTTCCATGCCATCTTCCGCGCAGCGTCAATAAGTTCCTGCCGCCCTCCATAAGCAAGCGCAACGTTGAGGTATACGCCATCGTAATTCTTTGTGATTTCTTCTGCATGTTTTGCCGATGTTCGCAGGGACTGGGGAAGAAGATCAATATTTCCAACTACCCTCACTCTCATACGGCGCTTATGAGTGCGTTCATCGACGCATATTTTATCGAATTTTATACCAATAAGTTCAAAAATCCTGTTTTTCTCTTCATCCGTCCTTTCAAAATTCTCTGTTGAAAAAGCGTAAACCGTGAGCTGTTTAATGCCGAGGTCAAAACTCCAGTCAAGGACTTTTTCAGTCGTGTCCGCACCCTTAAAATGACCGTAATAATATGCGAACCCTTGTTTTTTGGCAAAGCGCCTGTTCCCATCCATTATAATGGCAACATGAGATGGGACTGGTTTATCCTTGATTTCATTGGCAAGTAAAGCCTCATAACCACCGTATAAAATACCCGCTAAACTCAATATATCACTCGCTTCAGTTACAGTTTAAGAAGTATTAAAGTTTAACTAAAATCTCCGAGGCTTCGCTGTTCTTCGGTTCGTTCTTCCATAATCACGGAAGTCCCTATTTGCTTCATGATTTTCATTGCAACTTTCGGCCCGATTATCTTAGAAATAGTCTGGAGGTCAGAAATCCGAAGCGTCTCCATATCCCGGATTCCTGCATTAAAGAGCTTCCGGGCGCGGATACGTCCGATACCCCGTATCTGGATAAGGTCAAGAAGCTCAGGGCTTGCCCCGTATTCCACACGCTTTTCAAGTTCGGCTGCCGCACTTGAACATGAGCGTTTCTCATGCCTTCCAAGTTCCGCCATCGAATGAACAAGCCAGAGCGCGGTTTCAGAAAGCGCCCTTATATCGCCTTCACCAATCCCGAATTTCTTGACTATATCCTCTTCTTTTTTCTCGTTTATCCAGTCAAGCATCACGCATGCGGTTTTTACCTCAGACAGGAACCACTCGTAATCCACCTTGAACTGCGCCGGTATCTGGACAAATTCTGCATGGTGTTCCATGACCAGATCGCTTAACCATTCATAATCGTTTGAGCGCAGGTACAATTGCCGCATGTCCGGCGTCCTGCATGCAAGATGAAGAAGCGTCAAATCCGTGAACCTGATGCCTTTTTCTTCTATCTTTTCCATTCCTTCAAGAATCATCGAGGCAGAAAGCGGGTCGATATACAACCGTGATACAAGTTCCCCGAGGCGCGTTGCAAAAAGACCATTGTCTTTTTTTATGAATTTTTTTTCAACTAGGAAGTCAATCACTTTTTCGATAACAGCCTTCAGGCTCCAGGGTTCCTGCTGTGTAGAATAGAATGTCGCTCTCATGAACTCAAGGAGTTCTTCCATGCTTTGTGCAAACCCGGTTGCTATCGTTGAAAGAATATGCGTTCTCAGCGCGTTCTCGCTTCCCAGTTTTGACCATATCTTCTCAACGTCGGCAAGGACATAATGATTCATAAGCTCTTCTAAATCATCAAACGTCTTTGCGACAAGGACGGATTCGCCATACGGGTCAAGTCTCGGGCGTCCCGCGCGCCCGGCCATCTGCTTGTATTCAAGCACAGGAATTAGAGTCTGCCCGAAATTGACATCATACCGCCAGTAGCCTTTGATTATGACCCGGCGCGCCGGGAGATTAAGTCCTGCCGCAAGAGTTGGAGTTGAAGATATTACTTTTATTATACCTGCCCGGAAGCCGTTCTCCACGATTTTTCGCTGCTCGGAAATAAGACCTGCATGGTGGAATGCGCTTCCGTTTTCCACGCACATGGCTAGTTTTCTTGTGGATTCCACTTCACTTGTTTCATTGATTTCAGCAGCAAGAATCTTTAGCTTTTCTTTTACCTCGCCTGATATCAATTTCAATATCGAAGTCCCCACGCGCGCCGCCATACCCTCGCTGCTCTTGCGGCTGCTCTCAAAAATGAGACATTGCCCGCCTTCCTTTATCGTATCTGCAACCAGTGAAATTGCGCTGTCCTTATGGAACTCTTCTATCGTGCGCTGGCTTCTGTTTGCAAAAGTAATTGCATTCCCGAAGAAAACACCTTCTTTCAGTTCAGTTGGACGCCAGTTGCTGACAACAAGGTTCGCATCGAGCCATTTTGCGATTTCGTTCGCATTTCCAATGGTGGCGGAAAGTGCTATAATCTGCATATCGGGATTAATCTGCCGCAATTTCGCAAGAACTATTTCAAGCGTTGGACCGCGGTCAGGCGAATCGATAAGATGAATCTCATCCGCGATTAAAACGGTTATTTCTTCCAGCCATCTGGTTTTGAACCTCAAAAGTGAGTCCACCTTTTCGGAAGTGGCAACTATTATGTCAAAATTCCCCAGCCAGTCCCCGCTGGCATCGAAATCGCCTGTCGCTATTCCTGTTGATATGCCTCTATCGTTGCTGTTTTTTATGCTTTCAAAACTCCGGAACCTGTCGTATTTTTCGCTTGCAAGAGCCCGCAATGGCACGATATAGAGGGCTTTTCCCCGTTTGTTTTCATCCATGATTGATTTTAACATGGCAAATTCTGCGAGCAGTGTTTTGCCCGAAGCTGTGGGAATTGCGGCTACGAGGTTTTTGTTTTCGAGGAGGCCTGCTTTGATGGCGTCGGCCTGCGGTGGATAGAGTTGGGTTATGCCGGAATCCTGATAGAATTTGATTGCAGCGTCGGGAAGGCGGCCGAGGTCTTTGATTTTCATTCCATCGCTAAAAGGCGACAATGCTTAAAAAGAATTTCTCAATACCTGCACGTCTGCCTGTGTGAGTGATGATATGCGTAATCGCCTATCGACAGTTTTATATTAGAACAGGTAATCTAAATTTCAGTGATATTATGGTGAAATTAAAAAATGTAATACTTGTAACAGTTATCGGACTGGCAGTTCTCTTTTCGGGATGTGCCGGAACTCAAGAAAACAAAGTAACGGAAACAGCCAACCCGACCCCAGCAGAACAAACGGCTGCTGTGCAGACTCCAGCAGGTCAAACTCCTGCCGCCGGGACCCCTGCTGGCCCCTATCAGGTTCAGGTCACTGAAGTTAAAAATCTTCCAGATTGTATTGTAGCTCTCGGAACAACACAGTCCTGTTCTATTGTAAATCTCGAAATAAAAAATAATGATATAAAGAGCCTCGACGTCCAAATACTTAAAAATGCAATCGTTTTAAAAGGTGGAAATTCACTTCAAAAATACGAAAGTGAAGCAGGATTAAATGCTCAATGTGTACGTCGGCCAGGAATGGAATTTAAACTAAATGCTAATGCGGCTCAGAATATAGGCTTGTGTTACCCTTCACTCCACAAGACCGATAATCCGACGTTGAATGTCGAAGTTATGATTAATGGAGACCGAAAGGTGTCTACGTTTGATTTAACCCAATACGGACTGAATTAGGGAAACCGATTACAAAAAAGGTCCGGTAGTTGCTTGTGCAACCTACCCCACCTTCTCCCTCACCATCTCCACTCCTCTCGCGAGTGCCTCCTCAATCCCCGTAACATCAGTCCCCCCACCCTGCGCTATCCCCGGCTTCCCTCCCCCTCCGCCGCCAACGAGTTTTGACATCTCGCGAACGATAGCGCCAGCGTTCACGCCCATCTTCTGCGCCCGCTCTCCCGCAGCCACCACGAACTTCACGCCGCCCACATCGCTTGCAAGGAGCGCCACAACATCGTCATTCTTGCTGAATTCGGTTGCTGCTTTGATAAGTTCTTCAACGTCTGCATGAGGAATCTTCTTCGATAGCACCTTCAAACCGTTAATTTCCACGGCATCACCCATCATCGCCTTCACTCTCACCTCAGCCAGTTCAGCCTTCAGGCGCTCGTTCTCCTTTTTGAATTCTTTCCATTCCTCAAAAAAGCGGTTAACAGTCGATGGCAATTGTTCTGGGGAAACTCGTAGTGCATTACCGGAACTATCCAATATTTCGTCTCTTTCCTGCCACCTTTTTACGGCAGCTTCGCCAGCCGAGAACTCGATGCGCTCAACGCCGTCCTGTATCCTTTCGGTCTTGATGAGCTTGATTGGTCCGATAAGCCCGGTATTTGAAACATGCGTACCGCCGCAGGCTTCCACGTCATTTCCCACACGCAGGATGCGTATCTCCTTTCCCGGAGGCACGCCGCCCTGGTACAGCACAAACCCGTATTGTTTTTCAGCCTCGACCCTGTCCATCCAGTCAATGAATACAGGCTGGTTTTTCATCACAGCCCTGTTTGCAAGCAGCTCGATTTCTTTGAACTCTGAGTCAGAAATGCGTTTGTAATGCGTGAGGTCAAGCCTCGCCCTGTCAGTTGATTTCTGCGCGCCGGTCTGCCATATATGCTTCCCCAGCACGGCTTTTGCTGAGTCGTTAACGATATGGGTGGCTGTGTGGTGGCGCATGTGCGCAAGGCGGCGCTCCCAATCGATTATTCCTTTTACCGTATCCCCTTTCGCAAAGCCGAAATCAGAGTCGGTCTCATGCACGATAACTCCATTGATGCTCTGCGCATCCACGACATTCGCAACATAATCATTCATTGACAGCGTGCCATGGTCAGCGGGCTGGCCGCCGCCTTCAGGATAGAATAATGTCCGGTCAAGGATTATATTATTTTCAATAACATCAAGAACTTTTGCCTCAAACTCCATTTGTTCAGGTTGCTCATAATAAAGCTTCCTCGTTGCTGGAAGGTCAAGCGGCAGAGCCTCTGATTCCTCTTCTTCCGCTTTGCTGTGTTTTTTCGCCACGAGCGAATAAAACGTGTCCGGAAGCTCTACTTCAACGCCCGCTTCTTTTGCAACCTCGCGTGTAATCTCTGGCGGGATGCCGTGCGTGTCGTACAACTGTATCAGCTCCACAAGCGGAATTTTCTCTTTTTTCTCCCTGAAATGCGAAGCTGTCTTCTTTACAAGTTTCGTTCCTCGTTCAATTGTATCTGCGTATTTTTCCTCTTCAAGAGCCACAATTTCACGAATTGTATCAAGGCGTTCCCTGAACTCTGGATATTCGGGGAAGTTGCGTATCTGCATCTCGATTATTTCAATAAGAGGTTCCCTGATATCCAGTTCCTTCATGAGGCGAAGCGTGCGCCGAAGGACAAGTCTTGCAAGATATCCTGCCTTCACGTTGGAAGGGATTATGCCGTCCCCGAACATGAACGCCAAACATCTTGAATGATCGGTAATGGAATAAACGGTCTCCACAGGCACCATAAGCTTCTGGAGTTTCTCAACAGTTGTGCCTATGCTGTCTGCAACTTTCTTTCTTAATTGCAGGAGATTTGCCTGCCCGCTGATATCCATAACACCGGCCAATCTTGCATTCTGCGAGAATATTTCTGCATATTCCGGATTTTCAATAGAGTGTTCAATACCGGCAAGGTCCATGAGTTCATTCACTATCTTCGGGAACACGGCATCGTAAATCGTGGGTGAGCCTTTGGACGCCCAGACGAACCTCTCAAGACCGTAACCGGTATCCACAATGTAATTATCCATCTTCTCGTAGGTATCGCCCTTGATTTCAATCGAGCCGCCCTTTGTTTGTTTTAAGTCCATGAACACAAGGGTTGCAAGTTCAAGCCCGCCCACAAGCACTTCCACACTCGGACCGGCATTACCACCGCCAGCCCACGGCGCTTCCTTATAGGTGACAGCATTCAGGTCAAGTCCCAGGCTTGCAAGCAAAGAATCACACAGCTCTACTGTCCTGTCCTTCCAGTATATTTCCTGCCCACGCTTATTAAAACAGTGATGCGCCATCATTTCAAAAGTGGTCAGGTGGCGTCCGCTTCGCCCCACGGCATCAAGGTCATCGAGGCGGATGCAGGGCTGCGAAATTGTCAGTGGGTTTGCAGGCGGCGGCACAAGCCCCGAGGTTACAAATGGCTGGAAATCCGCAATTGAGGCAATCGTAAGATAAATATCATCACGCCAGCGTGCGATTACTGGATATCTTTTAACGCGGGTATGCCCGTGCTTTTCAAAAAAAGATAAGTATGCTTCACGCATGGAAGATATTTCGTATTCTTTTTTGAACACCGGGGCGCCGATGAATGAATAAGACACACAGGGCGGGTCCCCGCAGAATTCGGTTTCAGAATCCCGCGTCCAGAAGTTATTGCCGCATTTCGGGCACTGTTTACGCACAAATCCATTCTCTTTGAAATAATCCAGCTGGTACTCGTCATTTTGCATATTATCTGGGGTAGTAATTGTAAAGGAGATACATAATCATTCTGGAAAATATCCCACAAAAACTAAACAATTTTAACAATCTTTGCGACCTTTGCGGCTCTGCGGTGAATAAAATCGCACCGCAAAGGCGCCAAGAACGCAAAGTATCACAAGAATATGTATAAAAACTTTATAAAAACTATCCCATCTTTAACCCGGCTCTTTCTGTATTCCTACAACAGAAAGGAACCTTTTTACCACAGCTTCTTCAGCAAGTTTCAGGAGTGTCTGCTTATCCTTTGTGCCGCTGAACACTCCCAGGGGAATCTGCGCACCTGCGAGCATTGCATGCCCCCCGGCTTTATCTGCCCCAAAAGCGTCCTGCATCACTTTGCCTATATTAACCCGGTCGTCCCGGCTTCTCCCTGAGATATAAATTGTGTCTTCGCCGAGCCCGAATACGAGCGTGGTGGTTATTCCCTCAAGGGTCAGCAAATAATCAGCCGCCTGTGCAAGAGTATCCCTGTCCCTGATAGTTCCCACGTTTGAGATAAGATAACTGCCTTTTATCTGCCTGTTCTTGATGGCCTCGCCGAGAATATCAATCGACTCGGTGGATTTGGAAGGAGTTTCAATTCTCCCCAATATGTCGTGGTTCGCAAGCGGGAAAAGGTACGCCGCTGCAATGAAATCAGCGGGGTCTGTGTTCCTTCGGAAATCATCCGTATCGACTTTAATCCCGTACAAAAGAGCGGTTGCAAGTTCCATTTTTATCGGTATTTCAAGATCCTGCAGGTATTTTGTCATTATGGTGGCGGTCGCGCCGATATTCGGCCTTATATCCACATATTCCGCTTTTACATCTTCGATATCCGCCTGGTGGTGGTCTATCACAACGTTGATATCAGTATTCCGGGGCAACATATTATTCACCCCGGGCACAGAACATTCAAGCATCGCGATTTTTTTATATTCCGATGCTTTAAAATCCTTTGGCTGGTCAAGTTCTATATCAAGAAGGTTGATAAACGCCTTGTTCTCATGATGCCCTATCTTTCCTTTATAAAGTATCTCCGCTTTAACACCAACGCTGCCGGCTATTTCTTTTAATCCCATGGCGCTTGAAATCGCATCGGGGTCGGGATTATCGTGAACTACTATCGCTAATCTCCCCTCTCCTACCGAACTTATCAGTTTTTTTAATTCCTGCGCCAGTTTTACTGAAGTTATTCTCTCGATGTACTGGACAATAGCTGAGGCAATGGCTTTGAGAGGAAGGTTTGATGGCAGGACAACAAGGTCTGCGCCTGCAGTTTCCATTTCTTCCTTCTGCTGATAATTATGCGCTCTTGCTACAATATGGACACCTGGAGCTGCACTTTTTATAAAAGTTAAAGCCTTTTTATTTGCCTCAATATCGGAACTCATTATGAAAACCGATTCGAGATCCCCGATATCGAGTTTAGAAAGAACCCCGGCATCGCCGATATCTCCCAGAAGGGCGTTCAGGTTTTGCTCTTTTAATGTCTCTATTTTTGCGGAATCGTTATCTATCAGGATAATATTTTTATTCCGTGTTTCGAGTTCCTTTGCTATTGCAAGCCCGATGCCGCCGCTTCCCAGGACAGCATAGGTGACCCTGATTGGCTTTGATTCATCGTACTTCTCCTCTATATTTAAGCCTCCT
>JAPMTY010000104.1 GCA_026552835.1 Candidatus Methanoperedens sp. | reverse complement strand
TACAGTAAAAAGTGATTTATTTGATGACCCTTTTTAAAATGAGGAAATTTTTCGGGTTTATCAAAGCGAGGGATATTCAATGGAACTCAATGGAGTAGAGATAGAAGATACATTCGCGGAAGCATTTCCGATAAAAATAGCAAGAATATTGATTACAGGAGCCTCCAAGAAATGGGCTCTGGTTGCGGCGCAGGAGGCAACCGGTTTTGGGACTTCTGTTATAATGTGTCCCGCAGAGGCAGGCGTTGAAAAAGTTGTCAATGCCGATGAGACCCCTGACGGAAGACCTGGCGCATACATCCAGATTTGCACGTTTGGTTTCAAGTCTCTGGAAGAACAGTTGTTAAAACGCCTCGGTCAGTGCGTCCTGACAGCGCCAACCGCAGCTATGTGGAACGGGCTTCCTAAAGCCGAGAAACAATTCGATACCGGATTTAAGCTCAAGTTCTTCGGGGATGGATTTGAATCCGAGACGAATATCGGCGGAAGAAAAGCGTATAAGATACCGATGATGCAGGGAGATTTCGTTGCAGAGCATAACATTGGTGCGCAGGATGGCATCGCCGGAGGAAATTTCTTCATAATGGCGGACAACCAGATGGCTGCGCTTGCTGCTGCTGAGAACGCGGTGGAATCAATAGCCCAGCAGGAAGGGACAATCACTCCATTCCCCGGCGGAATAGTGGCAAGCGGCTCGAAGGTGGGCTTTACAAATTATAAATTCATGAAGGCAACCACAAATGAGAAATACTGCCCTTCAATCAAAGCCAAAATCAAAGATACGAAGGTGCCCGCAGACGTGAATGCCATATACGAAATCGTGATTAACGGCCTGAGTGTAGAAGCTATCAGCAAATCCATGAAGGCCGGAATAAATGCCGCAGTGAAAATCCCGGGTGTTAAAAAGATAAGCGCTGGTAACTATGGCGGCACCCTTGGGCCATACAAGTTCAACCTTAAAGAGCTTTTATAAAAAATAGGGGTTAATCCCCTTTTTATTTTTATTATTCTTTTTCTGCCGGATTTGAAAAAAGTCTTATATTAAGAATAACAATCAAATATGGGTGAGTTATTTTGAAAGACATAATTGAAGTAATCAAAACAAGGCGCTGTGTACGTGAATATAAAGAAGACCAGATCTCCGACGAAGATATTAAGTTCCTCATCGATTGCGCAAGATACGCTCCATCGGGTTTTAATATGCAGCCGTGGAGTTTTCTGGTGATAAAAAATAAAGATGTAATGCGGAAAATCTCAGAGCACGGCAAGAAATCCATGATTCCCATGCTTGAACCAATGAAAGATGTTTCTCCAAAAGCCAGGGATTTCCTCGTCTTCCTCAAAACAAAAGGCACGGATATGTTCTATAATGCGCCGCTCCTGATTATAATTCTCGGGAATAAAAATGCCCCGACTGTGGATTACGATTGTCCCATGGCAGCCCAGACCATGATGCTTGCGGCGCATTCAAAAGGTATCGGTAGCTGCTGGATTGGCGGCGTGCAGCCTGCGCTCATGGATGAAGGATTTTTAAAAGAACTTGGGGCGCCTGCGGGCTATAAAGCCATAGCGCCGCTTATATTCGGGTATCCGAAGGGAAAGACCGAAGTGCCTGATAAAATTGAGCCGCAGGTGAAATGGTTAAGGTGAAGATTCAAACTCTCTCTTAAGTCCATTCACATACTCATGCGCAAGCCTCACAGGCTCGGGAAGCTTGTGCCCGCGAAGACATGCTTTCACTATAGAAAGAGAGCTGTCAAGCGAAACCCTGTGACCAGGCGCGACCACTATTGCCCTGCTTCGATTGGTGGATTTAAGGAGCCATCCGACATTTTTACCTTCATATATCAGCGGATTCGCCTCGCCGACCAGGGCGGGCTCTTTGCCCTCGCCGCACAGGATTTTCTTGGTAATACCAATTGTTGGCACATCAAGCGCCACACCGATATGCGTGGCAATACCTGCGCTTCTGGGATGATTGATGCCAGCGCCGTCTACAAGCAGGATATCAGGAGGGTTTTTTAATTTCTTAAAAGCGCTCACGATTGCTGGTCCTTCCCTGAAACTCAGGAACGTGGGAATGTAGGGGTAATTCACTGGCTGGATAGAATGGACGCGCTCTACGACTTCGAAGGAATTGTATTTCAATACTACGATGCCTGAGATGATTTTGTCATCCATGAATGACTGGTCAACGCCGCCGATTTGCCGAAGCTCGCCGTAGTCGTCTTCGGTGATGACAAGGTCGGCGACCAGCTTCTGTGCGGCGAGAAGGGACTCTCTGGAGGTGTCGGAGGGGAAGAAATCAGAAATGTTCACCATAGTTCTCAATTAATGTTGTTATTCTTTCATAATAACAGCGATGAGCCAATAAACGAGCTTGAGGAGTTTGAGGGCGAGGAACTGACGAGAGTAGAGGATGCGCTGGTGAAATTGTATTTGAGGTATGGGAAAAAACCATGCAAACGTTGCCCCATATAAAAGTTTTTTTCATAGTTTGAATAGTTTGAAGTCAGTAGAGATAATAAAGAATTAACCGAAAGGATAACTGTTACTTCAGATGAGCAAAAGAGATAAAAAGTAAAACTCAATCTTATATCCATAATAAGTAGGTGAACCAATAATGAGAAAGGGCACACGGAGCATTGAACAAGGGCAATATGAAGAAGTCGAACAAACCAAGATAAAAATCGTCAAGCTAACAAGAAACGGCTCAAATAGTGAAGTCATAATACATGGGGAAAACAATCAGCAGATAACCGCTACACTGAGAAGTGTGGAATATTTAAGAGAACGAAAAGATTTTCGTCCAAAGGAATTAAATAAATTTCTTGAAGGTGAAATAAACTTGATAATTCCTTTACAACCATTCATCGTGTACCCAATAATAAATATAGGGACGGGTATATGCTATTCAATAACATTTGAAAAACTTACCCCAACCACAATAGAGTTTATTGATGCTCAAGTTTATGGAAAGCCTTACGCAGTGCCTTCAGTAATTAGATTTGGCTTAGGAACATATAAGGTAAAGACAAAAAATGACTTACCCATAACCGTTAATCTTGGTAATTTCAGTTGCAATAGTGGAATGAATTTTGAGGGAATAAATATTAATCGAAACTTTAACCATACTGCCATACCTGTTCAAAAACTCATAAAAATCCTCAGAGACATTATAGAGCTTGATACTCAAAATGATTTTAAGACATCTGAAGAACTTTTGGAAGCTTTAAATAAAAGGCTGTAATTAAAAACTTTTGTGAATATACGAACCAAGACAGAGTGACCCCGCATCTCTGATTATAAAGACGCAGTCGCCAATTACGTTTAAGTGTTCACAAGAATATGTTTGGAAATCACAACTATAAAATGAGTGACAAACCATGGAGAAAATTACATTCAGGACAAAAGACGGCGTCCTTATAGCGGGGAACTATTTCAAACCGCAAAAAGAGCATTCACCTGTTTTTCTCCTGCTGCATATGATGCCTGCGGCCAAAGAAAGCTGGAACACCTTTGCGCTGCGTCTTTCGGAACATGGTTTTGCCTGTCTTGCAATCGATTTGCGGGGGCATGGCGAGAGCATCGATAAAAACGGGAAAAGAATTGATTACAAAAATTTCAGCGACGCCGAACACAGGGACTCTATGAATGATATCGATTCTGCAAAAGAATTCCTTTCACGCCAAAAAGATGTGGATATTTCAAGATTCGCAATTGCAGGCGCAAGCATCGGGGCAAACCTTGCTCTCTGGCAGGCGTCAATGGACAGGAATGTCAGGCTTCTTGTGCTTTTATCAGCAGGTCTTAACTACAGGGGAATCAATGCTCCCGAACTTGCTCAAAAATATCCTGGTCCTGTCTATATTCTCGCAAGCGAGGGCGATACCTATGCAGCAGCAAGCAGCAGGCAATTATATGACATTTTTCCCGGTGATAAGAGGCTTAATATAATAAATGGCAAATTGCATGGTACAGCCATGTTCGACGCAATGCCTGAACTTATTGAAGAAATGCTTGAATGGATAGTACAAATAATATTACTATGATTATTAATATTATGATACAATTAAAGTTATAAACTTATAATGACTATATTTGTAAAAAACAGGAAAAATGGGTAAGCTTCCGTATTACCAGGTCGAAGGAATAAAACCATGACAGTTCGGGTATACACCATAGCCTCAGGAAAAGGCGGGACCGGCAAAACCACCACGACTTTGAACCTTGGCACTGCTCTTGCAATGCTTGGCAAAAAAACGATAATCATAGACGCCGACATAGGTATGGCAAATCTCGGGCTAATGCTCGGGCTTGAAAAAAACAAGGTAACGCTGCATGAAGTATTAAGCGGCGAAGCGGAAATAAAAGATGCTACCTATTCAGGCCCTTCCGGTCTCCTGGTAGTGCCGAGCGGTTTGACTTTAAAGGGATTCCAGAAAGCAAACCCCGATAAGTTAAAAAATGTAGTATCAAAACTTACAGAGGGAATGGATTATGTTTTGATAGATGCTCCCGCAGGTATAAGCAAGGATGGTTTAATCCCGCTTACCATTGCTGACAGGATTCTTCTTGTGGTCAATCCCGAACTTTCCTCGATGGCAGATGCCTTAAAGATAAAAACATTAGCTGAACTTCTTGGCAAGTCTGTCGAAGGTGTAATCCTGAACCGCGCCGAGCTTGATAAAACCGAAATCAGCCGCAATAAGGTTGGCGAACTTTTAGGCCTGGGAGTCCTTGAAATGATACCTGAGGATGTAAATGTCAGGCGTTCTGCAGCATTCAAGACGCCTGTTGTGGTGAGAAACCCCAAATCTCCGGCATCGATTGCATTTAAAAGGCTTGCGGCAAAGATATCGGGTGAGAAATTCACGGAATCCGTGGATAAAGGCAAAAAGGAGGGCTTTGTTGACCGCCTTACAAGGACCATTTTCGGAGGGAAATAGAAGATACTATGAATGAACTACGCGAAAAAGTGCGCGGATTCATAGCCGAATTTGCAAACCCTGATGAAAAGGATATCCAGAAATTCATAAGCGATTTAGCTTTGCAAAACCCTTCACTTGATCCTGAAACTTTTAAGAAGAACCTGGCAAAGCTTGTTAAAAATGCAAAGGAACTGGCGGCTTATGAAAAGCAATATTCTTTGTTGGAGGGGGGGAATACGGAACTTGCAGAGGTTTTAAAAGAAGCAAGGGTCGGGCAGGAAAACCTGGAAGATATTTCAGATGAATTGAAAACCGCAAAAAAAATCTTAAAATCGGGAGGCTCAGGGAAAACCAGGAAAAAGCCAGCCGGAGAGGACAAGGAAAAATCCATAAAAGAAAAGGGCGGCGCGGTATTAACCGGACAAGAGAAAGAACCGCGAGAATTAGAAAAGCCTGCAGGGAAAATTGAGCCGGTCGAAGAAGGAGAAAAAACTGTAAAGAAGAGCGAAAGAAAAGAGATAAAACCTGAGGCAAAACCGGAAAAAGAGAGGCTGCCTGAAGAAGTGGAAAGCCTGATGCATCACCTTGATTCTGATGCGACAAAGGATATTATCAAAGAAAAAATGACACCGGAAAAGGAAGCCGCATTTCTGCATCTTGAAGAAAAATTACTGTCAGATGTCGAAACCGGTATAAAGAAACTTAAAGATATCCCGTTAGAAAAATCAGATCAGCCTGTATTAGCCAGGCTGAAATCCTATTTAACAAAAGAAACCGAAGATATAGAGACATACCAGCAGTCGCTGCATGGCCAGCTTGTAACTTTTGAAGGCATGGAAGGATACAAGGAAATTGAACGTTACTGGGTGAACGAACCATATTCCTTTGTGGTAATCCTGTTCAATCCTGAAAAAAATTCATATCTGTATTACGTGGCAGAGCCGAAACTTTCCGGTTTCGAAGACCTGCTCCTGCGGGAAATCAAAGACAGGCTCAAGGATGTCCTTCTTTTTGAAGAGGTAAAGAATGACGCGGATAAGGAAAAAATCCTGACAGGCAAAGTAAGAAAGGTAATAAAAGATTATGCAATCGATATAACCCCTTTAACCCTTGAAAAAATATTATACTATACGCGAAGGGATTTCATTAAATTCGGTAAGATTGACCCGCTTATGCATGACAACGGGATAGAAGATATTTCAGCTAACGGCTTTGATATTCCAATCTACCTGTACCATAAGAAATACACCAATATGCCCACAAACATATTTTTTGCAGAGAACGAGCTGGATTCTTATGTCATAAGGCTTGCCCAGAGATGCGGCAAACACGTCTCGGTAGCGGAACCGATGGTGGATGCCACCATGCCTGACGGTTCCCGTATCCAGATGACACTCGGCACGGAAGTGACAACCCACGGAGCGACGTTTACAATCAGGAAATTCAGCGAAGTCCCGATAACTCCTGTTGACCTGATTAACTGGAATACGTTCTCGGCAGAAGAAATGGCATATCTCTGGCTTTGTATCGAGAACAATAAGAGCCTGATTTTTGCAGGGGGCACGGCTTCGGGTAAAACGTCTTCTCTTAACGCTGTCTCCCTCTTCATTCCCTGGCAGGCAAAAATAATCTCACTTGAGGATACGCGGGAATTGAAACTGCCGCACCCGAACTGGATTCCGGGGATAACCAGGGACTCTTTCACGGCTGACGGCAGGGGAAGTATTGATATGTACGACCTCCTCCGGGCAGCGCTCCGGCAGAGACCTGAATACCTGCTGGTGGGCGAAGTCAGGGGCAAGGAAGCATTGACGCTCTTCCAGGCGATGAGCACCGGGCATACCACGTTTTCGACTATGCACGCAGATTCGGTATCGAGCGCCATACATCGTCTTGAAAATCCTCCTATTAGCGTACCGAGGTCGATGATTCAGGCTCTTAATATAATAAGCATCCAGGCGCAAACCTTCGTAAAAGGTAAAAGAGCGCGCCGCAATATGAAGCTGGTTGAGATTACAGATATAGACCCGACGACCAGAAATATACGGACGAACGATATTTTTGCGTGGGACCCTCTGACAGATAAATTCCACAGGGTGGGCGAGTCAAAAGCGTTAAACGAGGTAATGATAAGACGCGGATGGAATATCGGGGATTTGAAAAGAGAACTGAGCAACAGGCAGAAAATTCTTGAGTTCATGGTAAATAACAAAATATCCGATTTCAATGCGATCGCTACCATCATTCATGATTACCAGGTTACTCCTGATAAAGTTTTAAAGAGGTTGAACATCTCCGGATGAGCGCAATGGCAAGTAAAGTCGAATTTTATTTCCGGAAATTAAAGACACTGCCGTTTGTCCTGCTCGGCGAAAAGATGAAAGAAAAGAAAGACCAGTTCAGGGACCTGCGGATGGCGATGAGACAGGCGCGCATTCCCATGTCGTATGAAATGTATATTTCAAACTCAATGTTCTATTCAGTGCTGGCAGGTATTGCCGGCGCGTTGCTGGGATTAATAACAACGTATATCCTGTTCACGTTTGTCAGGCTTCCGGAAAGGCTTACGCATCTTACTTTTTCGCCAAAGACAGCGTGGCTTATCCAGTATAGGGACTTTGCGATTGCGATTTTCATAGTAGGTTTTCTTACCATACTTTTTGGCGGGATAACGTATGCGCTTTTTCTTGCATATCCGGGATTCAAGGCAGGGGAAAGAAAGGGTGCAATCGACAGGAACCTGCCCTTTGCAGTCACCTTCATGTATGCGCTGAGCAGGGGGGGCATGAATGTTATTGAAATATTACGTTCCTTGAGCAAAAGCACCGATACTTACGGCGAAGTTGCAAGGGAAGTGGATGTCGTTGTGAGGGATATGGATTATTTCGGAAACGATTTGAGAACTGCACTTCACAACATCTGTGAGATTACGCCTTCTGAGAATTTCAGGGATTTAATGTATAATCTGCTGACGGTCATAGACAGCGGCGGGAATATCTCCACATACTTCCGTGATAAATCAGAGCAATATCTCAACAGGGCCAAGATTGAACAGAAAGGATTCCTTGAAACGCTTGGATTAATTGCAGAATCCTATGTCACGGCATTCGTGGCAGGACCCCTTTTTATTATAATTCTCGGTGTGATGATGTCGGTAATGGGTTCCGGCAGCCAGGTAATGATATATGCGATAATTTATGCGGTGATACCGATAGGTTCGTTGATGTTCGTGGTAATGGTTGATATTATCACGCCCGGGGCTACCGGGGAAGCGCCGCTTCTGCCCACCCAAAGTTTTGTCGGTGAAATTGTAGTGCCTGAAACGGATGAGAAGACCGTATTTTCCAAATTCGTCAAGTCAAGAAACTCACTCCAGATAAGAAAGATGCTTCAAGACCCCTTGAAGCCGCTTAAAGAAAATCCTCTGTATTCTTTAATAATAACAGGACCAATAGCCCTTATCTTTATGTTAATCTCGGTTTTTAATGCGATGAAAGCGCCGGATTTTGTGGATTATATAGACGACAGGATAGTTTTCACCGTGTATATCCTGGTTATCCCGCTTATGATTTTCCATGAATACAAAAAGCGAAGGGAAGACAGGATACAGTCGTTGATACCAGATTTCTTAAAAAAACTTGCCAGTACCAATGAAACAGGCATGACGCTTCGGGATTCCATCAAATTGATGACACACTCGGATATCGGCTTAAGCAAGGAGATCAAAAAAATCTGGAATGATATTGAATGGGGACTTGCGATAAATGAAGCGCTCGTCAGGTTTGCTAACCGCGTGAGGACGCATCTTGTATCGCGGTCAGTCACTTTATTAACAAAAGCCAACGAGTCAAGCGGGGATATAGGCGAGGTGCTGAATGTCGCGGCAAGGGATGTTGCTGCGGAACAGGAATTGAGGAACGAGCGCAGGACTAATATGTTTATTTACGTTGTAATTATTTATATATCATTCCTTGTATTCATTGGTATTATTTACATAATTTCTACGACGTTCCTTTCAGAAATGGTAAAGGCCGGGGAGAAAATGTCAACAAGCGGTGGCGGGGCAGTACCTCTCAGTCTCTCGAGGGAGAAATTGGGTGTATATAATCGCATGTTTTTCCATGGTGCCCTGATTCAGGGTTTTTGTTCCGGGCTGATTGCAGGAGTAATGGGAGAAGGCAATGCCCTTTCGGGATTAAAGCATTCCGTAATTATGATGACCATTGGCTATCTCCTCTTCACGATGTTTGTGCTTTAGAAGAGGTAAGAATAAGCCATTGGAATGCCCAGTCAGTATTATGGGAGCTTTTAAACTCGTTTCCGGTTTTGAACCTAAAGGAGACCAATCGAAAGCGATAGAGAAACTCGTTTTCGGTACAGAACAGGGAATGAAGCACCAGACCCTGCTCGGAGTGACTGGTTCGGGCAAGACCTTCACGGTCGCGAATGTGATAAATAAAATCCAGAGACCAACGCTTGTCATTTCCCACAACAAGACCCTTGCAGCGCAGCTTTATTCCGAGTTCAGGGCTTTTTTTCCTGAAAATGCGGTTGAATATTTTGTGAGCTACTACGATTATTACCAGCCTGAAGCGTATATTCCGCAAACTGACACTTATATCGAGAAGGACGCATCGATCAACGAGGAGATAAACAGGATGCGACTATCCGCCACCCGCTCGCTGTTTGAGCGCAGGGACGTGATCGTGGTGGCAAGCGTATCATGCATCTACGGAATCGGCTCCCCGCAGGAATGGAAGGAAATGTCCATCCTGCTTAAGAAAGGCGAGAATATTGAGCGGCGGGTTATACTTTCAAGATTTGTGGATATGCAGTATGAACGCAACGACCTTGATTTCAGCACCGGGAAATTCCGGGCAAGGGGGGACACAATCGAGATATTCCCGTCGTATGCTTCAAACGGTATCAGGATAGAACTATTCGGAGATGAGATCGATAAAATTTCCGAATTTGATGCCCTGACAGGAAAAACATTGAGTGAGAACGATGCTGTGGTTATTTACCCTGCAAAACATTTCGTGATGCCGCAGGAAAAGATAGACGCTGCGATCGAGTCAATCGAAGCCGAACTCAGGGACAGGCTCCATGAATTAAAATCCATGGGTAAAATCCTTGAAGCCGCACGTCTTGAGCAGCGAACGAAATTCGATATCGAGATGATGCATGAAATCGGGTACTGCCAGGGAATTGAAAACTACAGCCGCCACATGGACGGGCGGAGAGCAGGCGAGCCGCCGTACACATTGCTTGATTATTTCCCGAAAGATTATCTCATAGTTATCGATGAATCGCATGTTACGCTGCCGCAGCTTCGGGGAATGCATGCCGGCGACCATGCAAGGAAAGAATCGCTTGTGGATTATGGTTTCAGGATGCCTTCGGCTTATGATAACCGCCCGCTGACTTTTGATGAGTTCAGCTCCAGGGTGAACCAGGTAATGTATGTGTCAGCCACGCCCGCTGATTACGAAATAGGGCAGAGCGCGCAGGTTGTTGAACAGATTATCAGGCCTACCGGGCTTGTTGACCCGGAGATTGTGATAAAACCTATACAGGGGCAGATAGACGATTTAATGGCAGAAATCCATGCAAAAACCGCAAAGAAATACAGGGTGCTTGTTACCACGCTTACAAAAAGGATGGCGGAAGACCTGACAGAATATTTAATCGGCGCGGGAATAAGAGCGAGGTACATGCATTCCGAGATAGAGACGCTTGAGCGCATCGAGATTATAAGAGGGCTTCGCCTCGGCGAATTCGATGTGCTTGTGGGCATTAACCTCCTGCGCGAGGGACTTGACCTTCCC
>JAPMTY010000103.1 GCA_026552835.1 Candidatus Methanoperedens sp. | reverse complement strand
TGCTGCAAATGCATCTTCTACGCTTTAGCAGCCTGCGAAAGAGATGGACAGGATGGCACTGTTCTCAAAGAAACATGCCTATAATCCGCCTTTTTAGCCTCATATAGATGAGCTTATTCCTTATATCAAAATATCAGATCATAGAGCTATGACGAAGATACCACGCAAAGCACGAACGCTCCGGTTAACTGAGCAAGATAGAGCCATACTCTCACAGCTTAAAGAGCACTACGGTGTGACCTCAGACAATGAGATGATTCGTATGGCCTTGCGTGCGGCTCAACGTGAACTCCCCACCCCGCACACGGCCCAAAAGGAACGGCGCTTTCATCCCGTCCCCTAAAGGGAGACGGGTCTTCCCGCGCCGGTTTGATAAATGTGTTGCTTACAACAAGCACTCGTTTATACGCAGTGTTTTCGTGAGCAAAACCGTGTTTTTTAGGAAAGGGGCAAAAACTCCGCCAGGGGATTGACACCATCCCACGTTCCCCACGTGACAATTGGCCGGAACCGTGCAAACAGTTCTTCACGATACCAGCCTTCCCGTCGCATCCGTCGTATCACTTCCGTATGTGGCACAGAGCTATAGGCAAAGGTGGTGATGGCCGGTAATGTGCGCCACAAACTGAGTGTTGCCTGATACAATAGTGGTGCCTCGCCCACTCCGACAGACTGTAAGAGATCAGGCTGTTGAAGAAGATGTGCAGAAACCGCAGGCACCGCTTGGAGAAAAGCTGCTACCTTTGTAGGGCGAATGGTAGCGCGGGTCAGTATAACCCACGGCCCAGGCTCCAGCGGTGTAGCAAGTGGCATCTCCGCAAATGGCTTGCGTCCACCCCATTGACCGTGCCAGCGCACCGGACGCATATGCACGCTCCACACCTCGTCGGCACGTTGTCGTATCCGTCGCATCACCCTGGAGGACTGTTCAAAGCGTTTCAAGGTCGCCACTGAGTCCCATACTGTAAACATGGCATAACGCTGGAAGTCGGTATGTGGATCAAACGCTCGTCCCTTGCCTACGCCCAGCAAACGCCAGAAGCGTAGCCCCTCTGTCGTGGCCAGTGGTAAACGATCAAGCGCGAGATGAGCCATGGCCTGGAGGCTGGCACGTTGAGGATAGTGCGCCAACGTAAAGGCTACAATGGGATCATCATTAGAGATGTACATTCAGTGCGTGACTTCTTTCATATGCTGAGGATCGACATGCTCTGGCTTCATTAACTCTAGCACTTGCTCTTCATCCTCCTCTGGGTTGCCAAACGGATCATGTCTGCAAAGACCTCTTTATGACTTTGATTGACACGTAACAACACATCTGAAATGCGCAAAGGCTGGTCTTCGTCCCTTTTCAGTAGAAAATACTCTGTAGGGTCTTGAGATACACAGGTTGCACGAAATGCCATACTTATATGCTCCTTGTTGGGTAGAGTGTGCGTTTCTCATCAAATTATGTATCTTCAAGGACGTCTTGGCAAGGACAGTGCTAATAGTCTTCCCAAAGCTTTTGCTGTGATATTTTGCATGAATGAGTAGTGGTTCATTATGAAGGGTGATCGTCACCATTGAGCGTTCCTCTTTTCAGAATTGATTGCCTCAGAGTTAACTATCTCCCTCTCATTTATACCACCAGACCAACAGAGCTACTCTTGACAGGACAGATAAAATTGCATCTATATATCTAGTGTATCTTTTTCTTTAGACGTACTCTCACTGGCCCTATGTTTACAACCTGATACGGCAGATATGCACGCGGGAGGGAGCACTATGAATGCACCAGAAAAAAGAAGGCCAAACCATGCCTTAAGGGACGAGCGAGAACGGCGCTGCTGGACACAAGAGTATGTAGCGGAGAAGATTGGTACGAGTGCCGTCAATATCAGTCGCTGGGAACGGGGCATCACCTATCCTACGCCATACTACCGTCAGAAGTTATGTGAACTCTTTGATCTAGGCCCTGATGTGCTTTTCTCATACGAGCCAGCCAAGTTGGAATGGCAAAATGGAAGAGGGGCAAAAGCAACGTTTACCTCGACATTTTTCTTTAATGTTCCTCTGACCGACCCACACGAGTTTTACGGCAGGATTAGTGAGTGGATGACTGTGCGGGACCGCTTGCGGAAGCGCTCTTCGACATCTATTGTCGGAGTACGTAGAATTGGCAAAACCTGGTTGCTGACCTATATGGCCTTCATAGCTGCGCAGAAATTTGGCTCGCGTGTGCAGATTGGTTACGTAGATGCCAGCATGCCCAGTTGCAGCACATTGGAAGGCTTCCTCATCGAGGCATTGAAAGCATTAAAGGTTCCGGTTGAACAGCTTGCTGTGACTCCGCCGGACCTCCTTCTGATGGAACAGATCATCAAAAAAAAGCTAGAGGGTCAACAAACACCAGTTCTCTGTATCGATGAATTCGAGAGCCTCTGTAAATGTCGCGGTTTTCGCCTGGACTTCCTGGAACACCTGCGTGCCCTGACTCAGATCGGCTTCGTGCTGGTGACGGCTAGCAAGCGCCCTTTGATTGAGGTCGTAGACGATGTGATGGGCACGGAGGGTCAAACGAGTCCCTTTTTCAACGTGTTTGAGCAGATCACGCTGAACCCATTTTCTCAAAGAGAGGCTGAGCAATTCGTGTGTGAAAAAGGAACACAGGCTGCTTTTAATGAACAAGAACGAGCCTTCCTGTTGCGGTATGGCCAGCAAGAGAGACAACAATGGCCGCCACTGCGTTTGCAACTGGTCGGAGAAATGCTAGAAATGGATAAAATGCTGGCGCAACAGGGCGAGCCTGAGCGCTACCGTCCCCAGGATCCGTCCTACTGGGAGGTGTTTGAAAAACGATTGTGTGAAAAATACCGGGGAGTAGTACGCTAAATGCACAGAGAGAGAGTACAGCAGCTGTACCGTTATCTGTACCGCGAGCCATGTGGCTGGCTCTTCTGCTACTATTTTCAACCTGCCCGTTTCAGACGCGAGATGGAGCCACGAGGCATTAAGAAGCGTATCGTGGCGATGCTGCGTTTGAGCTTACCCATGTTGAGTATGGTCTTCCTCGTTGCGGTCCTCCTGAGAAAGGGGCTCTGTAGTTCCCTACCAGCGTTATATACATCCTGTGCGCCTAACTATATCGATCAGACAACACTCTCCTTCCTGGCGTATACCTTGCGGGGATGTGTAGAAGGCCTGTTTGCTGGAGTGTTCAGTGGCATTTGCGTCGATCTGACCTTTGGCATCTCGATGGGACTGGCCTTCGGTCTGACTGGTGGAATCCTTACTGATCTCCAGACGGGAAGCACGCTCTATGCGTCCCAGGCTGGCACCCTCTTTAGTTTGGTCGTCGGTATCAGTTCGGGCCTGTCATTCGGTCTACCCGCAAGCCGAGGTAGGAGCAGCAGCGGAGGAGCCGACCGGCTCAGTATAGTGATTGAGGTTAGCATCGGTAGTATCAGTGGGGTAGTTGTTGGCTTGCTCGGTGGTTTTCTAGCAGGGATGGGAGTAACGCGTATAGCCCTTCCGCTGCTAGGCTACAAAGGTCTTTTGGCCCAACAATGGATGGGCACTGTGGCTGGCGCACTGGCCGGTGGCACAATTCTCTTCTCGCTCTTTGCGATCATCAAAAATATCGTGCGACAACGCGGCGAGCGCTATGCCAGAGTAATGGGTATCAGTCAAACCATCGGCATTGTGTTTGCCGTGCTTGCGGGGACAAGCAGTGGGACAGTAGCGATCGCCGCATTTTTCAAAAACTTGCAGCCACAGGCCATGGCGTTCAACATCGCGCTGGGGCAAATCGTCACTGTCGCAGCGGCTATCAGCTTTTTATTGTGCTATATTCCAGCATACTATCGTCTGCCCCTCTATCCCATAAGCGCCTTTTCGACCTGGAGGGCCTATAGCAGCAGCAGGAGAGAGCCGCGTCATGTGTTTCATTATCTCCAACGCTCGGCACTCTACTGGGATGAACGAGTGTTTTTATCATTGCCAGGATTAAAGCAAGCATTATTGCTTGCAGCAAGCGTAGACGCGGAAAGGACACAAGACATCATCGACTTTGTCGTCACAGAACGGCCCGAACAGCTTCCCGAGGTTCGTGATGTAGCCGTCGCGATTGCGCTACGCGAGTTGGAACAGTGCGAGGACCTGCGCCGGATTATCGGCTTTGCTCGCTGGTTCGACGAGATGCTGCCTCAAGCAAGCAGACTGATCACGGGTCAGTGGGCGATCCCGTTCGAGCGCATGAAGAACGCCAGCCACTATGCTGCTCGCTACTACAGTCCGGTAAGTTGGCAGGCGCGACAGCATGCATTGCGAGAGATGATCGTGAGCTTAAAAAAGGTGCATCCTGATGTCGCCTTTGAGGAAGATGCCTTCAATCGCCGCCTACGTGGAGTTGTGGAGCGGTGGCTGGCTGTGGCACAAAAGGAGCAAGAGAAGCTCACGAACACTCTGGATGATATTGGCAGCATCCCCAATCCCTATATCTCGGGTCAGGCTATTCAGCCCAGCGATACGATGTTTGTCGGACGCCGCGATCTGATACAGCACCTGGAACAAGCGCTTGACCGGCAATATTACCGCCCCACGTTCTTCTTAACTGGAGAGCGACGCGTGGGGAAAAGCAGTACCTTAAACCAGTTGCCGAATCTGTTGAGTACACCCTATCTGCCCATTGTGCTTGATCTGCAGTTCCGCGGGAAGTCTTCCAGTGCCTGTGCTTTTCTCTGGTCGATTGCTGAGACCGTCGCGAGTGAGATGGAGCGCCAGGGCATGCCCCTCAAAAAATTGGAGTATGCAGCATTGAAAGAAGCGAGTCGCGAGAACGAGGCGGCTGTCTATCACTTCTTTGATCTGTGGTTGAGGGAGCTGGAGCGCGTACTCACGCAGGCAGATCGCGTCTTGTTGTTGGCCTTTGACGAGTTTGAGAAACTGGAGTTGGCGGGACGCCAGAACTATCTCGATCTCCAATTGCTCCTCGATTGGTTTCGCTGTACTATTCAGCATAGTTCTCGCCTGTCTTTTCTGTTTAGCGGCGTCAAACATCTGGGTGAGATGGGGGCAAACTGGGCTGGCTACTTCGTGAATGTCGAGGCACTCAGGGTCAGTTTTCTGCGGCCCGCTGAAGCCTATCGCCTCATCACCAAACCAGTTCCCGACTATCCTAGCGAACAGATCTTTGGTGAGGGGGTAGTGGAGGAGATTATGCATACGACGGGTTGCCATCCTTTTCTCGTCCAGGCAGTATGTTCAAAGTTGATCGACTACTTGAACACACATAATCGCGACTGGGCCGAGGTCCGTGATGTGGCAATAGCAGTCAACCAAATATTGGAGAACTGGTGGTCAACCTATTTTCAGGATTTATGGGAGCGAACCAGCGCAGATCAGCGTGCCTGTTTGCTTGTATTGAAAGAACGGGGGAGAGGTTCGGCACCGGAGATTGCGGCAGAGAGCAATCTCGATCTAAAAGCTGTGCGCAAGGCTCTTCATCTTCTGTGTCAGCGAGATCTAGTGCTACAAGAGCAGGAGAGTTATCAGATAACAACGCCTATTTTCTACGAGTGGGTCGCACGTAACAGCTAAATACATCTCCCTTGGTTCAATTGTAAAAAATCAACGCGGTAAGTAGTTGTTCTGCGTTTGTTAAGTGGTTGTTCTGTACAGAAACATTACCAAGCAATATATTTAGAAAAGAGAAACTAAGGGGGTGTTTGTAGCATTCATTGCTATTACTGTCTTGAGATTTTATCCTCCAACATCGCATAAAAGCAGATATATGAACACTAGCATAAATACCTATTCTTCAATACGGAAGGGAATGCTTCTATGGCTGGCACAGATATGTTTGATATCATGCTCCAGTTTCGCCAGACGGCGATACAGGACCTTCAACACCGCATCCTCAACGCCTCTGCGTCAACCAACCTGTGGGTCAAAAGTCGCTTCTCACGGCGGATTGAACAGCCCGTCTCCCCACTAGAGATCAAAGCCTACTGGAACAAACCCGAGGTCACTATAAGCAATAGCTCTATAAAGCTATCGGCAGAGGTGAGTGGAGGTGCGCGCCAGGTCGAAACCGGGCGCATTCTCACCTTGGATGGTGCAGTGAGTGCCTGGCAGAACGCCACTTTGGCCGTCGATGCGAGCGGACGGCCTTATGCCTGTATGCAACCGTCTGATCTCTTACACGTAAGCATGCGCAAGATGAAGGTCTCCTACGAGGGATCCCGGTGGCCGCCGTTCCTTGCCAAACTCAATCCAGCCAAGGAGGAGACTTTGCTCCGTCCTGTGCTCGCGACTCAGCTTTTTGGACAACTCGCCCGTATTCCATTGACTTACATGCCCTCATCCTTTCCCGTAGTCATGCCGATGAAAAAGCCCACGGCAACACACACCCTTTCCATTGTCCACGCGCTTCCTGGCATCCTCAATGCGCCCGCGTCAGTCGCCCTTGGACTGATGCTCGACAAGACCCACACCGCACCATCCACCTTCACCAGTCTTCTCCCTGAGAAGGTCCCGTATAATGCAGCGATCAGTATCAGTACCCAGGGATTGAATACGCTGTTGGCCCATCTCTGTCACCAGGGCAAAGCGATGGGCCAGTTGCACCATTCTCTTCTGAGACGGGTCAATTGGCACTGGGAGACCCTGACCGTCACGCTACACCATCAGGTGGTCCACATAGATGGTGTGCTGGTCCAACAGGGCTTCAGGGCAAGGGTGCAGGCAGCGGTGCAGTGTTGGTTGGTAAACGATGGCTGTCTGCAAGGCACCTTGCTCTCCAGCAATACGGATGCCATCATGGCCGAGACACTGCTTGCCTCCTGGATCGAGCTCCTGAAAACCTTATTCCGTTCGCGGGCCACGAATAAGCAAAACACGGACGCGTACGACCAGGAGCGGCTCTTCCAGTGTTTTGGCATGCCCGCGAGCACACAGATGGTTGAAACCGTGGCGCAGGAACTGGTGGTAACGGATACGCAACTCATTATCTACTACACCATTCCAAAGAGCCTGAAGGAGGTTCCACTCGAATTCCCACCTCCCCAGCCGACAGTCACCATCGTCCAGCCACACATTCCCCGCCAAAGAGCAAAAGGGGCACCGGTCACGATCAAGCTGGGAGCCAAGATCACCAAAGACTCTACTCTGCCCTATGACTATACATGGACGACGGATCCCTCGCCAGAACCCCGTCCTGAACATGGTTCCAAGCTGACGATCCGTTCAATTCCCACAGGAGCAGGAGCGGGGAGCGGACCCCAAAAGCTCACCACGGCTCATCTCAAGGTCATCGATATGTTTGGGCAGGTCAGCGAAGCCCAGGCTCCGGCACAGTATCTTCCTCCTATGAAGCAACAAAAGTCGCAGCGAAACCTTGCACAGCGAAAACTCCCACCAAGTTCCTCGCAGCAAAAATCCACATCAGGCACCTCGCGGCGTAAGGTCTTGGCGATTCTCGCAGCGGCAGTAGCGGCACTGGTGGGTGGTACTGGTGTAGCTGAGGCCCTTGCCCAGCACTTCCTCTCCGATCCTCCCAGGAGTACCTGCCCGCCGGATCAGACGCCCTGCCCCGGAACCTGTGTGTACACGAACACCGATCCCAACAACTGTGGTGCCTGCGGTCACGTCTGCCCGTCAGATCAATTCTGCGTGAGCGGGCACTGTCAGTGTTCGTCCGGTCAGACGAGCTGCAATGGAACCTGTGTGTACACGAACACCGATCCCAACAACTGTGGTGCCTGTGATCACGTCTGCCCGTCAGGTCAATTCTGCGTGAGCGGGCACTGTCAGCCGTGTCCACCGGGTCAGATGCCTTGCCGTGGAACCTGCATGAACACGGAGACCGACTCCCACAATTGTGGGAGCTGCGGTAATGTCTGCCCGTCCGGTACAACCTGCTGTAGTGGAAGCTGTGTGGACACCAATGCCGACTCCCACAACTGTGGGAGTTGTGGCAAGGCCTGTGCTGCGAATCAAACCTGTTCCAATGGGACGTGTGTCCTCTCCTGTATAGCCGAGGGGAACGCGTGTACGCAGAGTAGTGACTGCTGTTCGGGTAACTGCTCCAATGGAGTGTGCTGTGCCTCCGGCTCGA
>JAPMTY010000106.1 GCA_026552835.1 Candidatus Methanoperedens sp. | reverse complement strand
GGCATGTAAACGGCGTATCTCTCTTATCCGGGTGGGTATTGTTAGCTATTATGTAGCCTGTTGAGTTATGGCATGCCCAGCAGCTTGCGTTTATACCGTAATCAATGCCGTTAACGGTTGCGTTTGCTCCGTTTATCCTGGCATGCACGGATATGCTGAAGTTAGTCCCGTCTATGTAATGCAGCCCGGTGAAGTTCTGGGGAGTGGAGCCGTTATGGCAGTCAAGGCAGCCGGGACCGCCGCCTGTTACCACTTCGCTTGAATGGAAATCAAACGGAATACTCTGGTTTCTGGTATGACAGGCATAGCACGAATCGTTGCTTATTGAATATCTGTTCCCGAACATGTTGCTGGCGTTCACCTGCATTGCATTACCCCATCCATTTCTTATTGTTTCATTGCTCTGGTTGTGGCAGAACAGGCAATTTTTAGTATCTGGCATGCGGTCTATGGGGACTGTCCAGTGAGGCGGATCGTAGCTGGCAACCGGTACATCAGGATCTTTATACTGTGCATAGTAACCTCCGAAATTAGACCTGTTGAAATAGGGGGCTGCATGACAGGTTCCTTCTCCTGTATTATAGTTGTAACTATAGCAGGTGGTAGAGTATGTCGCAGTGCCGCCCTGCGAGGGTACGCTTACATTGGTGCCCGTTATGTTGGAGTAATTCGTATGGGAATAAACATAGGGCAGCGTATCATTGATGTCGTTCCTAATTGAGGAATAGATAGTAGTACGGTTCGGGCCTGTGAATATGGAGCTGGCATTTATGTGACAGTTCTCGCATAGTTTGACTGTCTGAAGGTTCGCCAAGATCGTGCCGGGGTCTGCCGAACCGTGGCAGGCATAGCATGCAGCTCCATCCAGGTTGATTGTGTCATTTTCCCAATCAAATCCGCCGCCTGTCGCCCAGCCTCCGTGTATTACCATGGGAATGCGTAAGGGTTGGGAGTGAAGGGTTGTTGCATTGTTATTGGTATCGTTGTGGCAGTTGCCGCAGGCCTGGCTTTTTGCGGGATGTCTTGTGATGTTGGCGTACCATTCCGTTGCATTTGCAGAGGATTTGTGGCACAGCGAGCAATTGGTACTGGGTTTAATGAGACTGGTGTTTGTGGCGTAGTGGGAGATATTTGAATGGATTGCATCTGTAGCGTCACCACCATTTATATAAAATCCACTCAAATTAAAAACTCCCATGCTTTTTATGTGGCAGGCGGCGCAATCTACCGATGTGTTCCAGACGCCTGAGAAAATCTTGAAGCTATCTGTGGTATAGGCCTCAGGTATATGATTGTATATTTTCTTTTCACCCAGGTCATTAACCCTGCCCGCATCGGTGTAGGAAAGGTCTGTAGTCGCGTTATGGCATGCAACACAGCCGGTTGTTATTAATGTTGTGTTAAACTCTGTGCCGTTCGTGTGGCATGCCCAGCAGGCTTTGTCCACTAAATCCGATAGCTGTGTCGTATTGGTTGCATTTCGGTTTAAATTTTTATGAATTGAATCCGAGGAAGAATTCATAGCTGAAACATCCACTTTGGAAATCGAGTTCGTGGTATTTGATACATCATGGCAATTAACACAATCAGCAATATTCCCTCCTGGATGTGATATTACAAGCAGTTCCTGCCCTGTTATCGCAAAAGGGGACAGCGAACCTGTGACGGCGCTTAACGTGCTATTTGTAATATCCCTGATGGTTTCAAGCTGCTCCCATTGTGTAACATTCCAGTGATAGATTACAAGCGTTTTTTCATTCACATTGTTGAGTTCGGCTTTGCTGTAGTGTATAGTTACTTCAGCCGAGGAAAATGATATATTCTCCGCGCTTATCTCCACAAATTTTACAACCCTTCCCGGAACCGGAACTGACACGGGGTTTTTCTTCCCGTAATCATCAAGAATGACTTTTCCTTTCCCGCGGACTGAAGCATTTTCCAGCTTCAGGGCAGCATTTTTTGTGGGGATTGCATCAATTTTAAAGGTTTTTGGATTATCCGGCGCTGCGCTGGCTACTGGTAGAAAAAAATCCAGAATTGAATAAAAAATTACTGCCGGCTCGGTGATAATCGGGAAAGCCAGCCCGATTAGCCCTGAGTTGTTTACCTTATGATATGATTTAACCAGTGAATTGTTTTCAAATATCTCGACAGTTGAATTGACAAGAGAACCCGATGTATCTATGACATTGATGTCCCACTCCGGAGAAGGAGCCACAATCGCAAAGACTGACAAAGAGTTCACAGTCGTACTAATGATATTATTTGCCGCATCGATTTTTGTTGGCAGTTCGTTCCATACCTGCATGGCGCCATCGTACTTGTAAATAGTAAGGTTATTTACATCCAGTCCTTTGACTTCCGCATCCGTGTATTTTATTGATATATCGGCGTCAGAAAAGGAAATGCCGCTGGAATTGACTTCCACGTACTTTACCGGTGTCCCTGGCGCTGATACATTTACGCTCCCGGGCTGGTTGATGCCATAATTTTCCAGTATTACCCTTCCTTTTGGCGAATCGCCTGAAATCCGAAGATTGATTGATAGTCCCCTGATTGCAAAATCATCATAACTGATTATAGTGCTTGGAATTCCGTGCCAGCTTATAAGATTGACATTCGGTCTTGGCGGTCCGCTTGATACCCCATCCCCGCTTAACGATATTGCACCGGTTAATGGATTTCCTGCGCTGTCTGTGAATGTTATTTCGCCGCTTGTTTTTAGCGCTTCGGTTCGGGTTGGCACAGGAGGGAAATACAATAAAGCCGCAGCTATACCTGATAAAACTACAAACACAAGTATTATGAGCCTGGTTTTAGAGAGCCCTGCTCTATCCCGCAAAATATCCATTTTTTTGACCATGGTTTTCTACATTGTTTTCATTCCAATCCTGTTGTCCTATCACCTTAATTGTTATTTATGCACTTTCAAAATAAATAGGTTTACATGATTTTAATTGCATGAACATTAATTATCATCAGGAACCTGGCTTTTGGTGGTATTGAATGGCATTATCATGTTGTTAAATAAGAAGTATGAAGCCCGCTGTATACATACCCGACACCGAATGCGGAAAATGCAAGTACGAAGATGCTTAAAATGATCAGCCATGCAATCCTTTTTCCGGTCCATCCCGCATTCATCCGCAGATGCAGGCAAGTCCCGTATGTGAACCATGAAATCAAAGACCATGTCTCGATTGGATCCCAGCCCCAGTACCTCCCCCAGGTCTGGTTTGCCCATATCGCGCCTGCTGCTATCATGACAGTAAGGGCGAAAAATCCTATCGCCACGAATCGATACATAATATCATCCATCGTTCTTAATCCGGGCAGCCTGTCGTAAAATGAATCCTGGACTCCGGTATGCTTCTCTTTCAATATATAAAGAGCAGCAGTGGCTGCCGCTACCATTACCGACCCGAAGCCAATACTTGCAAAACCCACATGGGCTATCAGCCAGTAACTCTGGAGAGAAGCCGGTATCATCTGGATATCCCTCGAATAAGTCGAACCAATAGCCATCATCAAAAAGGATGCAGGCAGCACTATAAATCCTGCAATCTTTATCTTTTCATATTTTTGCTGCGAAATTAAGAATATAACTACTGAAAACCATGCATATTTTGATAAAACCTCGTACATACTGATGTAGGGACCGTGCCCTGTTTCTATCCACCGCAGGGCTATGGAAACGCTGTGGAAAATCAACCCGGCAAGCGCGGTACTGACTGCAAGATTTATTCTTTCTTCTTTCTTGAAAACAAGGCAGTATAAGAAAACAGCCGAACTGAGCGCATAAAGCACTGCGGCGGCCACGTACAAAATCCATTCAGTCTGTGCCATATAACCTCTTTATTTTATCGACAATACCTGAATATTCTTCTTCATATAAAGACCTGAACTTATCAGCCCGCCCTCCGATATAAATTTCCACTGCGCCGGACTTTTCATCCCCGGTAACCTCAACCCAGACCCTTTTAGGGATTATGAAGAAAGATACCATCAGGCTGAATATCATCAATCCGGCTCCCGCATACACAAGAAGCGTCCCGTCATCCTTCACCACGTAGAAATTACTCCAATATTTTATATTGTAAAAACCCAGGGTTCTGTTGAACCCAAGGTAATTATCGTGTATTTTTATTGTATCATTCAGCCTGAGAGTACCATCGTAAATCTGCTTTCCCCCGTCAAATATCCTCAAAAACATAATGGGTGTTTTTTCAGCCTCGGATTCCATGAGTTTTCCTGTTAAAGGCGCGGTCATGTATACCATCAATCTTCCTTCAAGCCCCGTATCCCCCATTTCAAAAGATGAGACATATCTCCCGCTGTTATCGAGGTCTGATGCGGTTATATACGAGCCTGAATATACCGTCCCGTCAGGATTCTTCAACAACAAGAGCGGCGCAAGACCATAGACGTTTCCAAGAAACGTGTATCCATTATAAGTCATCATGTGATTTGAAAATACAATATCAGTTTTCATCTTCTGGCCATTCTCTATTATAGAAAGCTCGCCTGCTGCTCCGCGAGGCGTATTTGTTTCATCCTTGTAATCAGGGAAGAATTTCAGAAGTGAAATACCGAATCCCTGGTGGTTTTCGTTAAAAAAATGACCCTCGTTGATAAACATATAGTTCGCGTGCTCTTCTTCCAGGGTCTGCCCTTCTATTAATCGCATATCCCCTTCCATCCTGCCCAAACTTCCGTAAACCACAGCTATTATGATGAAAAGTATGCTGATGTGAAACAGCGATGTGCCCAGTATCCCGAACCTGTTTTTTTCCGCAAGAATGCAATTCCCCTGCTGCCGTACCTTATACCCTGCTGACTTAAGTAAAGAACCAGTTTCGGAAATAACACTATTGCTATCTTTTTTTGTTTTAATTACCGAGCTGTTCTCAAGTCCTGTAATGTATGCCTTTTTCTGGAATTGCTGGGCGTTGAGCCTTCGAAAAGCGCTTTTCAGCATCGTTCTTGTGCAGAAAAGAGTATTAACGACAAGGAGCGCCACTATGCTTAAAAATATAACTGATGAATAAAGATGGGTAAAACCGATTTTCTCAAAGGTTTCAGCCTGCCCCGGATTCGTAGATTTCCATTTATCATATACATCAGGTTTGAGCTGCGATTGCTGGGGTACATAGGTCCCGATTATCGAAAATACGATAATGAGAGTAATAAGAACTATCGCAAGTTTTCTGGAGCTGAAAAAAGTAGCGATTCTCCCTGTACTAAAATCCATTATTTTATCTTCCTGGCTTATCTCACTATACCCTTGATAAGTAGATATAAATAACTTTGCAGATGATGTAAAGTAAACTAAAATGACGCCTCTAAATAAAATAATCGTCCTGATTGCCCTGGGTTCTGTCCTCGTTTTATCGGCGGCCTGGTGGGATTCACAATCAGGAAACAATTCGGCTTATATCAAACTTGGCGGTGTTTCATTTCATACATCAATAGAACCCGGAATTACCGAGGCAAAGAACTTAAGCAAACCTGTTTTCCTGTATTTCAGGTCGGAAACGTGTTACTGGTGCATAAGATTTGAACAAGAAGCACTATCGGATAAAAGGGTCATCGACAAACTCAATAATAATTTTGTTCTTATTTCGATAGATACATTCAAACAAAAAAATGTATCCCTCAATCTCAATGTACGAACCACTCCGTATATGATTTTCTTTACAAAAGACGGCGAAGAGATATCAAGAATCCCGGGCTACCTTCAAACTGATGATTTCCTTGTACAATTAAATTCCGTATCGGAAAAACTCAACCGGAGTTCTTAGTTCCGGTTATATATTTCTCAATAAACTTCTTAACCTGAGGTGGCATCTCGCCTTTCATCTGGTTTGAGAGGTAAGAATCGTTGATGAGCAGCCGCGTGACCTCTATCATGTAGTTTTTCTTGAATTCGCTCATCTCCTCAATTTTTTCAAGCTTTCCCATATAAAAATCCCGGAACGCCTTTAAAAGATGAATATTTAGTTCCTCCCGTGTCATGTTGACGGGTTTGACTATCGGTTCGATAAGGTTGTATTTTGAATAATCAAATTCCTCTATGAACGGTGCAAGTTCAGGGTAAATATCAGAATAAGGCCACGGGGCGATTGCAAGGAAAAACGCAAGGTCAGGATTATAGTACTGCGCCAGTTTTCGCGCCGCCTCTATGGATTCGGGTGTTTCTTCAGGCATCCCGAGGACAAAAGAGGTCTCCGAAATAATCCCGGTATTGTTTATCAGGTCAATAGCTTCCCTTGACTGCTCTACCCTGATATTTTTCTGATAGCGGTCAAGTGTATCCTGGCTTGCGGATTCCGCTCCCACGTAAATATGAAGTATTCCCGCTTTTTTGTATTTATCAATTATATCCTTATCACGCAGGATGTCGTCCACCCTTGTTTCCATCAATATTTCAAGGTCAAGTTCTTTCGTTATAAGAAGATCAAGGATTTTCTCCCACCGTTTGCGGTCATACGTCGGGGTTTCATCTGCTATCATTGCAACATCCACGCCATAGGCGCTGTTTAAGAATTCAAGCTCGGATACGAAGTTTTCAGGGCTTCTCCCTCTCCATTTCTCCCTCCAGAAAAGACGCTGCGAACAGAATGTGCATTTCTGGGTGCAGCCCCTTGAAGAACTCACGACCGCAAGTGTGGAATTTTTCTTTGTCTTGAATGTGTAATCCTTCCACTCTATAAGGTTCCATGCCGCAGGCATTACGTCAAGATTTGATATGAGAGGCCGCTCTTTCGTGCAAATGATTTTCCCATCCCGCGCATAAGCAATTCCCGGGGTATCCGGGCTTAATCCTTCGAAAACCTGGGTTAAAAGTTCTGATGTAGTGATTTCACCTTCGCCGCGTATTATATAATCTACAACGCCGCTCTCTTTTTGCAGGATTTCCTCCCAGCAGAACGTGGGATGTATGCCGCCAAGGAGCGTAATTATTTCCGGGTTAACCTCTTTAGCAATTCTTAGAACCGAAATTGCATCGTAAAGGCTTGATGTATATGCCGCTGTGCCCACTACATCCGGATTAGTTTCTTTTATGCGCCTTTTGATGTCGTCAAAAGTATGATATTTTGACATCGCATCGTATATGCTGACCTCATACCCGGCTTTTTGCAGGCTTCCGGCAACATACACCATGCCAAGAGGCATCCATGTGCCTGCGGATTCGAGTACGCCGCAGTGGTAAGGCGGTGTTATTAACAGGACTTTTTTGGACATTTGGTTTCTTTGAGTACCGGTATGATAATTATTTTTTTCTCTTCCAGAACCATAACGCAACTATGGCTATTACCAACGAAAATGCAGCTATGTAGGTTAAATATGGTTTTGTTACGGTTTTAACAATCTCTTTGCCATGAAAACTTTTTAATTCTCCTTCGACATGGCATCCCCAGCAATCCTTATTTCCAACATTACTATGCTGCGAATCCGAAGGCAGCGCGGCGGGAGCGCCCCATGCTTTTCTTATATTTTCATTTTCCTGGATATGGCAGAAAATGCAATTTTTTGAATCCGGCATGAAATCCACAGGAGAATTCCAGTGGTAAGGGTCGCCCCTGTTGAATAATGTGCCTGTATAATTTGTATTGAATGAAAAATAACCGCCTGCATTTGCTTTATTCCCGAACGTCACGCCATGGCATGAACCCTGGCCGGTTGCTGCATCAAATCCGAAGCAGGAAGACCTTGTATTACCTAAAGAAGACTGGTCTGTCACATTGATGGGAGAATTATTGTAATGGGAATATACCACCGGGATATATTTTTTAATATCGGGCCGCACGTTAGCGAGGGAACTTATCTCCGGATTTAATTTTACATGGCAGTCTTCACATACATTCAATTTCGGCGATGTATGCTCAGTCATTTTTACGTGGCATACCGGACAGCTTTCATTCAACCTGTCCGCTCCTTTTTCATTGGCGTTGTCTCCCTCCCAGTCAAAACTATCATGCATGAATCCGGGTGAAAATGGCTTCTCCAGATGTTTACCGTTTGAAAAAGTTGTATTGTAATGGCAGTTTTCACAATTGTTGCCAGTAGTTCCATGTCTTATTTTATGGCATGATGTACAACCTTCGTCCGCTGGATAAGATTCAGGATTCACAGCCGGTAATTTATCTGTTGCTGATATTTTCGGGGTTGTATTGCTGGCGGTATTGCTATTATTACCGCCGGAAACGTCCATTGTTGCCGGGAGTGACATCGTTATCCTGACCACTGCGGTTTTCATTGTTTCTGCGTTACCCGCATTATCCAGACTGAAATATTTAATGGTGTGTCCGCCTTCTTCATTAAAAGTAAGCTGTATATTTGGTGAATAAGATACCTGCCTGACTCCATCCACTATGTAGTTTATTGCTTCAACACCAGAGATATTATCAGAAGCTGTAATACTGAGAGTTACATTTGCAGTGTGCCACGCGCTGTCGGAGTTATCGACCGTCTGTGGAGGGATAATATCAATCCTGATAGTGGCGGTATGAGGTTGTTCAGCGTTCCCTGCATTATCCACACTATAATATCTGATAGTATGATTGCCTTCCCCGCTTATTGAAACGGTTATGCCGTTCGGAGAGGATGATGTCGGAATCGGGCCATCAACGGTGTAATAAGTTTCCATTATACCTGAGCCTGCATCGCTGGCATTAAGCATGACCGCAACGCTGCTATTATACCATTGCCCATCGGCATTATCGGTCGTAAGAGGTGATGTTTTATCGATTTTTACCTGGTTCGCGGCAGTCTTAGTCTCTTCGACATTGCCTGCATTATCCACGCTGAAATATTTGATGGTATAAATCCCTTCATTTGAAATATTAAATGTTGTTCCCTCCGGGGAATTTACTGTAGGTTCTGTTCCATCAATAGTATAGTAGGTGGCTGCCACACCGCTTTCAGCATCTCCCGCCGTCAATGTGACCGCAACGCTCCCATTGTGCCATTGTCCGTCGGCATTATCGGTCGTAAGAGGCAGGGTTTTATCGATTTTTACCTGGTTCGCGGCAGTCTTAGTCCCTTCGACATTGCCTGCATTATCCACACTGAAATATTTGATGGTATAAATCCCTTCATTTGAAATACTAAATGTTGTTCCCTCTGAGGAGTTTACTGTCGGTTCTGTCCCATCAATGGTATAGTAGGTGGCCGCCACCCCGCTTTCATTATCTCTCGCCGTCAATGTAACAGTAACGCTGCTGTTATGCCATTGCCCGTCCACATCGTCTGTGGTTGCGGGAGGGGTTGTATCCGCAGGTTTGTTAAAGTAAGTATAGGCGTAGATGTTCCCATTGGAATTCCCCAATATAATCTCCTTGTTGCCATCCCCTTCCAGGTCTGCTATCGCCGCCGATGTAAACATATCATTAGCGACCCTTGTATTTTCAAGGACATTTCCCAGGTTATCCCAGATATAGAGGTTCCCGTATGCGTCGCCGGCTGCAATTTCCATCTTCCCGTCATTGTTTATGTCTCCAAGCGCGAGATTACTGTCAACCCTGCCGATAGAAGAAAACTCTTTCAGGATGCCATTCCTTATCAGATACACTTTTTTCTCATCATTTGAGGCGATTGCCGCACTAATCACGCCTGTGCCGTCTATATCGCCAATGGCAGGAGAGGCCAGGTTACTTTTTATGTTAAATTTATAAAGCTGATTACCGCTATTATCGAAAATATATACTCCCGATGACGAAGTCACAATAATCTCATTCTGACCGTTCCCGTCAAAGTCACCTAACTTAGCGCTTCTCGCATCCCCTCCGAGATCCCTGCTCCATAGAATTGTTCCCATAATACTGTTAACTTTTATTAGCCAGATTTTCCCATCAACCGGATTTGCAGAATTGATATCCTGGGTTAAAATAACAGCCTCATCTATCCCATCCCCGTCGATATCGCCAACCGGGATTGCCGCCCTGTAATTTACCGCCCTTCCAAGCTCAAGATACCATAGTTTATTTCCGGTGCTATCGAATGCGTACACGCCTGTAGCCTGGGTTATTGAACTCAAAGACGACCCGGGAGCCGCCCCGGTAAGAATTATTCCCTGTTTTGTAATTGAAGGGGAAGAAATCAGAAAATATTTTCCAACTGTAATATTCGCAAGATTATTACCAGCAGTATCCCAGATATAAAAAGTGGCATCCGAGTAGCCGGGATTACCATAAGAAATTATTTCAAGCCTGCCGCTGATACTGGCTACCAGAGGAGTTCTTGCTTCATCGGCCAGATTTATTCCGCCGGTGTTCTCCCAGCCAAGGACGCCCAGATAATTGAACACTTTAATCATCCTGTTATCGGGCGCCGCTATTATCTCAGGTTTCCCGTCCGAGTCTATATCCTGTACCACTAAAAGGGATTTTATGTCGCTGCCGGTATTGACAGGGAAACCTGCGTGTTGTTCTATCCTGGCAGATACTGTTGTTATCATCAGGAACACTGCTAAGAATAAAACAAGCTTATTCATTACCGTTTTCTCCTTCCCCCGCTGCTTGGCTGGACATGGCAGCCCGCCGAGAAGCATCCGCTGCTGCCTACATACAATCCTATATTTTTATCATGAAGTGTCGTATTAACCTGCGGATTGGAATTATGGCATGAAGTCTGGCAGGAAACCCCTGTGCTGCCCATTATATTATGACTTGAAGGTAAGATTCTGGCATTTCCGTAATCCTTCCCCACTGCACCTGCGTTATGGCATTTATTGCATCCAAAATTTGTTCCCGTTGTGGCTCTTGTATCGGGCAGTACGCCTGTTACTGCCGATGGAATACTTTCACCGAGTGTCCTGTTAACCGCGTAATGTGATACCGAGGCGTTCTTTAATTTTTCCGCGGTATAATCTCCATATGTAATGCCTTGGCTTACAACTAAACTATTATTATGACATGAAATGCACGTCCTGTTAGAGTCCATGTTATCGTAAGCCACAGTGCCTGAAAATACCGAACCGGGGTAATGCCGGTACACTAAAGTGGCATTGAAATTATTATCGACATGACAGTACTCGCATGGTTTTGGATACAGATAATTAACAGGATGCTTTTCCGGCTGCGTCCCATTCCCGTGACATGCCCAGCAGGCTTTGTTAATCGGGTCCAATACCCCGGTGTTGCTTGCATTACTGTTAAGATTCGCATGCACGCCAAGCTTCATCACACTTAAGTTTATTTTCCTGTCGTCCGGCGCCCCGTTTCCTGATACATCATGACATGAAACACAATCCGGTCCGCCCTCACTGGGTTTAAGATTGTGGCTAAAGTCAAGTGAAGTGGCGCCTGTTTTGAGTGCGCTGCCGTGGCAATTCTTACACTTGATATCATCGAATCCAGAGGAAAGCGCACCTGAATGGTTGTAGAAAGTTGTGCCATCACTGGATGTGACCGGAACAAGTCCGCTTATGTTTAACACTTCAGGAGGCACCGGATTGAGCAGGTTCCCCGAGTAATCGGGCGCATTCTTGTAATGGCAGTTGGCACACCAGTAACTTCCGTTTAAGCTCTGGTTGTTCGTATTGTTCCCTATGATGTTTGTGGTGTTACCCAGAGCTGATGCGTTATGGAGGGTAATACCATGGCAGTAAACACATGCGCTTTGCGTGTCGCTGTTTGTCCAGTAACCTTTCTGCGTGCCGTTCCACAGTGAACCGTTATAAGGATTGGTGCTGTGGTTCATAGGTATCGGGACTTTTGGCGGCGTCTTTGAAAGCTTAGAATCCAATGTATTTTGCTGGTGGCAGTCGGTGCAATTTACAGCCGTCTGGTTCGCAGTAACGTAGCTGCCATTAGGCTGGAGATATGTCATCGGATGGATGTTTTTCTTATTTGGACCTGTATGGCATTCCGTGCAATTAACCGTATTATTGTGTTCTTCTTTATATGTCGTCACAGCTCCGGTATAATTCGTGGTTCCATTTGATACATTCAGACCATGGCAGCCCAGACAATATGAGCTATTATACAAT
>JAPMTY010000101.1 GCA_026552835.1 Candidatus Methanoperedens sp. | reverse complement strand
GGCTGTCAAAAAGTTTGGTGTTGTGGGCTATCATAAAATTTTTGAAAATAAAAAACCGCAGATAAACGCCGATGAACGCAGATTTATGATAGCGTATTTTACGATTTATAATAATCTAACACCAAAAGATTTTACACTCACTTAATAACACAAATTACTTATAGTTATCATCACTTGAATTAGGGTAGTGACACAATGAAAAAAATCTTGATTCTTTTACTTATAGCCGTTATATTATTCAGCGGCTGCATTGGTGAAAAAAAGGTGAAAATGGGAGACAATGTTTCTGTGGATTATATAGGGAGTCTTGATAATGGGAAAGTTTTTGACACTTCCATTGAGAAAGTAGCAAACGAAAGTAATTTATCGCACGCTGGTGGGTACAAACCACTTAAATTTACCGTTGGAAAAGGACGGGTTATCAAAGGATTTGATGAAGGTGTGATCGGAATGAAAGTGGGGGAGACCAGGACTTTAACGATCCCGCCGGAAAAAGGATATGGACTATCCAAAACCGAGTTGATTCATGTATTTCCGATCGTGCAGGTAATCCCTGAGACAACAAATATATCAAAAGAAATTGAGATCACAGTGAGTCAGTTTGAAAGAGTCGTCGGTCCGGGACATAAAGCAGGAGAAACGGTTGGACTTCCCAATACGAATATCAACCTTACAGTCCTTAATATTACTGCCTCTAATGTTTCATTATCATACAAACTAAAAGTTGGGGATAATATCTGGTCGAAGGGAGCGCCATGGAATGAGACCGTTATAAAAATCGATAACAAGAACATAACTATAAGTGCAAATGTGAGCCAGAACGATATTGTCCAGTTGCCGGGCGCCCCATGGAACAGCACGGTCGTTGGCCTGGACAACGTGAATATAACATTGAGGCATAATCCGATTCCTGAAACAATAGTACCGGGTATGTTTGGCCAGACGAAATTCAGTTTCAATGAGACATCAATCATAATGGACCAGAATCCGGAACTTGCAGGGAAGACCCTGACATTTAAAGTAACTCTTGTATCAATTGACAAATAGATGATACAAAAAGAAAACGGAGATTGTTACAGTACTGCTGGCAATAGCGGTACTTTCTTTCTTTTGGATTATGAAAGTTATCCAACAACGCTTCTCAACAACGCGCCAACCACATAGGCTACGCTCGCTGCCAGTCCGCCGACTAATAGCATTTCAAGGCCGCTTCTTAATGGGTTTAATTTGGTAACAGTTACTTTCGCAACCCCCAGCCCGAATATTGTCAATGCCGATAATATAACGGATACTGTGAAGGCTTCGGTTGAAGAAATCGGGTAGAACAGTCCCAGTGCGTATACAATAAGCGGCATGAATCCAGCCACGATGAAAGATACAAATGTAGACAGTGCGCTGTACAAAGGCTTACGTTCATCTTTCAGCATATTAAGCTCGTTGATCATCATTGCGTTAACCCACCTCTGGGGGTCGCGGGCCTGGATATCAACGAGGCGGCGGGCATCATCTTCCGAATAGCTGTGGCTTCTATAAACCTCGTAGAGTTCAGCCCGTTCGCCTTCCGGGAAATGTTCAACCTCCCAGGCTTCTCGCTGCCACTCACGCTGGTAATACTCCTTTTCGCTCCTGGAAGAAAGGTATGCTCCTATGGCCATTGAAAAACCGTCAGCCAGCAGGTTGGCCATGCCCAGAATAAGAATGATACTGCTGCCCAGTCGGGCACCAGCTACTCCACTGACTAACGCAAATGTAGTAAGAATGCCATCCAGCCCGCCATAGACCATGTTACCAATATACTGGTCGCTTCCCCCGCCGTGCTGCTCCCGGGCGGCCTGGGCGATATGTTCCGGGGAATGCAGTAATGCTGATCCCTGCACGTCACGCTGTGCGAATGCTTTATGCATTTCCCTGAGTCTTCCGGATTTAGTCATTACTACATCTGCATTTATCAATATTTTATCTGGACTATCGTATCAGGTTCTTTCCGGCACTCCAAGCATCTCCGGCATAATTCCCTAACGTCCAGTAGCGGTTGTCCGGCATAGTAAGGAAAAGCGGATCGATTTTTGTGAAATCCGGCTTCCCATCCTCCAGCACCTTTCCATCTGCATATGCCCCAACGATCTCACCAATAAATAGCATATTTGTCGGTAGCGGAACAGTCTGGGTAAGCCGGCATTCGAGATTGACCGGGCACTCTTTGATCATCGGTGCGGTCTTTTGCGACCCGTAGAACACATCAAAGACATTGGACTTGTCGGTCTTTTCGCCTGAAACAAGACCGCAGTAATCGGTTTTCTCCAGGAGGTCCGAGGACGGGATGTTCACTGAGAATGTCTTTGTCTTTGCAATTCCTTTCGGAGTATAATGCGAGTTCCCGATCCCGCACAGGATCATAGGCGGATTTGCATTCGCACGGGCGCAAAAGCCCACGGCCATGAAGTTGTTTTTCCCGTTCACCTGGGTTCCCACGAGAACCACCGGCATAGGGATGAAAAAGTTCGGTCCAATCGCTATTTTGTCCATATATTTTTCCTCACTCCCCGCCATATGCGGGGGTCCTGGCAGAGAGCCACAAGCAGGCAGAACACGTCTAATCGTCTGCAAGGACAATCTGAACCATTAATGATAAATAAGGTTTCAATAGAATATATATTAGTACATTAATCAGTTTAATGACGCTCATAGAGCGATATAATATAATACAATGAGATTGGACTTTTCAAGTGTGGTCTGGTACACCTGCCGTTTTCCCGCTAACGAGGCGTCAAAGGCGTCAATATGTAGCGCATGAAATATGTTACAATTCCCAGGAGCAGCGCCAATATCCATAATAGAAAAACAGTTCTCATAGGATAACGTGTCTTTTTTATTACCCTGTCAAAACCAAGAAATATGCCAGCGAGCAACGCAGAAGTACCGATAACAGCATGGAATACCGTGATCAAAATCGGCAGAGTTGTTAAACGCGAAATGATTATATAATAACTTCCAATAAAGCGAGGACCCATCCATATAAAAGCTATAATCAATAGAAGAACAGCGAATCTTGCCATTTTAAAATGTCTTAAAAGAATTCCTCTTTTTGCAGACACAACACCCAAACAGAGTATAATAAAACCCGCTATCGAAATAATTAACGCTAAATCTGCAAGCGGACCTGCCCTCGTGCCAAGAAAACCCATGTATTTCACTCCTATTTAACAAATAATGAGGTGTTTGAATAAATATCTTGTGCAGGTACTGATATTTTTTCGCTTAACAGACTGCGGGTGGCAGAACGGTTCCAAGAACATTGGTGGTATATTCACCCATGCTGTTTTATACCAACCATTGGAAACGGAGGTAAAGCCCCAGTTTTCACTACCACAATAAGAATAATTCATGCACTCTAAAAAAATATAAGTATGACTGAATACTTATAAGCCTATTAAAAAGTAACTGTTGAGGAGAATTTGAGCACAGATCTTAATGAATTTTTAACACGGAAACAAAGGATCGATGTCATGCTCAAAGAGCAGGGATGGGTCGTAGGAGATAGGGGAAAAATAATTGTAGAAGTCGATACAAAACAATCGGACTTTCGCGCCCAGAACTATAAAACAGTCTCAGAAACCCTGAAAAACGACATGGAGAGTAAATATGTCGATTATCTGCTTCTTGACAGGTTCGGTGCACCAATAGCCATCATTGAAGCAAAACGAACATCACGAGACCCGATTCTCTCAGCACAAAAACAGGCACAGGAGTATGCGAATGATATTCAATCGCAGACTGGAGGGGATGTTTTTATATTCTTATCAAATGGATACGAGATATGGTTCTGGGACAGGGAACATTATGGGCCAAGACAGATAAAAGGATTTTTTTCACAGAGCGATCTTGAAAGGTTGAAATTCCAGGGTCTGGCAAGAAAAAAATTGACTGATTTTGCGATCGATAGGAGAATTGTTGACCGCTCAAAAAGTACCGAATCCGCAAAAAGAGTTCTGGAGCATATCCAGAAAGGAAACCGCAAAGCACTTATCGTGATGGCAACCGGGACAGGAAAAACAAGAGTTGCTATGGCGATTATCGATGTTCTTTTAAAAGCGAGTTGGGCTGAAAAGATCCTTTTCCTGGCTGATAGAAGAGCGCTTCGAAAACAGGCGTGCGACGATGGATTTAAACGATATTTCCCTGAAGAGGCAAAATCCATGATCCACTCCGGTGTTTTTAACAGGAATTCAAGGCTTTACGTATCAACGATCCAGACTTTCATGGAGATATATAATCAAAAGGATAGTTCCGGGAAATATATGATATCACCAGGCGAATTTGATGTTATTATCTCTGATGAAGCTCATCGTTCCATATACAACAAATGGAAGGACGTATTCACGTATCTTGACGGGATACAGATAGGTCTTACTGCAACGCCTGCTGATTTTATCGAAAGGGATACCTTCAGGTTCTTTGGCTGTGAAAATAAAGTGGCTACAGCACTTTATGATTACGAGGACGCTGTAAAGGATGGCGTGCTTTGTGATTTCAGGAAGAACATATCGGGCGCTCGAACTCATTTCCAGATCGAAGGTATCAAAACACCGGATTTACCTGTTGGAGAGATAAACAGGTTATCAGGAGAGGGTATTGATCCGTATGAGATCAATTTTGAAGGAACTGATCTTGAGAAAAAGGTGGCTGTAAAAGGAACAAGTGAAGCTATTGCCAGGGAATTCATGGATAATTGCCTTGTTGACCAATCGGGAAATCTCCCTGCAAAAACAATTATATTTGCCATCTCAAAAATGCATGCAAAGAGACTTTGGGAAGCATTTGAAAGATTATATCCTGAATATAAGGGACGTCTTGCGCGTGTGATTGTTTCTGAAGACCCAAGGGCTCAGGCTTCGATCAAAGAGTTTAAAGAAGAATCGCTGCCCAGAGTTGCGATTTCTGTGGATATGCTTGATACTGGCATTGATGTCCCGGAGGTCTGCAATCTTGTTTTTGCCAAGCCTGTTTTTTCAAGGATCAAGTTCTGGCAGATGCTTGGAAGGGGGACACGTTCTGATAATGCCTGCAGGCATAAGGAATGGCTGCCAGATGGGAAAAAAGATTATTTCAAGGTGTTTGATTTCTGGGATAATTTCGAGTACTGGGATATGCATCCTGAGGGCGACCAGAAAGAGTCAGGGGAAGCGATTACGAACAGGATATTCCTTATCAGGCTCAGGCAGCTTGAGCATTGCCTGAATGTTGGCGATGTGGAGAAAGCGGAGGGTATTAAAAAGAAGCTCCTTGAGGATATTGCGTCGCTGCCGAAGGATTCGGTGAGCGTCCGGGAGAGCCTGAAGGATGTTGAAAAAGCACTTTCCCCGAAACTCTGGGATAATGTTGGACTTGATCCTGTTGAATTCCTGAAGAAGAAAATAACTCCGCTTATGAGATTCAAGCAGGATGTGAACCTGAATGAGGCTTCTTTCACGCTTAAATGTGAAAAACTGGGTGTGGCAATCCTGCATGGGGACAGGGAAGAGGTTGAACGGTTAAAACCAAAGATAGGAGAGATGGTGGACTGCCTGCCTGAAGAGCTGAATGTAATCAAACCAAAGCTCGCTTTTAAGGAAAAAGTACTTTCAAACAGGTTCTGGGAGAACATTTCTTTTGAGGATTCGCAGATCCTGATATCAGAACTTTCAAAACTGATGAAATACATGGCTCCTGAACCCCGGAAAACCATTGTCCTTGACATGGATGACATGATCCAGCAAAGGAAACTTATCGAATTCGGACCTGATGCGAAGCAGGAGTATGTGAAGGTCTATAAGGAGAAGGTTGAGGACAGGATAAAGAGGCTGGCTGATGAGCATCCTGCTATCCTGAAGATCAAGAATAATGAGATGTTGACCGAGTCTGACCTTCGCGACCTTGAATTGACGCTTAACAATCCTGAATTGTATATTACCGAGGACGTTTTGCAGAAAGTCTATGCTCAAAATAAGGGCACGCTGGTGCAGTTCGTCAAGAATATCCTGGGATTATACAAATTCCCTGACCCGGCTGTGAGGATCAAGGATGCCTTCGATACCTATATAATCGAGAATAGCAGGCACTACAGCGCTGACCAGCTTAATTTTATCAGGACTGTGCAGACAGTCTTTTCTAAGAAGAAACACATAGAGTATTCAGAGCTGTACGATGCGCCGTTCACGAATTTTGGTATTAATGCGCCAATGCCTATGTTTACTGAGAATGAATTGAATGATTTTATTAACATCTGCAGTGTATTAGAGAAGGAAATATATGCGGAGGCTTGAAGAACGGTTAATGAATAAACTATCTAAGAAAGAGCTTGACGAAATTAGGCAAGTGAAAGAAGAATCATTGGGGGGAGAATGCATTCTGTGGAGTGAGCTAAAAAAGGAGCTTAAAGCCTCTCCCATTACCATAGCAATAAAAAAATCTAAAGTGGACAAGCTTGCAGGTCTTCTGGAAGATGTAGATATTGATTCAGTCGAATTACAACACAGAGCAAAAGAAGTCTGGACAAAGAATTGAATAGGCTTACTCCTGCTGTTATATTAAACACTTTATAATTCTATGATTATGGAACCGCAGATACACGCAGATGAAAGCAGATTAATTAAGTCAGATGAAGAAAATTCTTTGTTGATATTTAGATCATTTTTATTTGAATTTGTTGTTCGATATCGTGCTCATACTTGTCTGGGTATATCGAAAAACAAACCGCAGATAAACGCAGATGAACGCAGATTAATTAAATCGGAAGATGAAAATTCTTTGTTGATATTTAGATCATTTTTATTTGAATTTGTTGTTCGATATCGTGCTCATACTTGTCCG
>JAPMTY010000109.1 GCA_026552835.1 Candidatus Methanoperedens sp. | reverse complement strand
TGCTTCCTTCGATCAATACATAACTGGTGTCGTCATCGATCAATATGTATTGCAGCCGATTGAGGTTTATCCCGCTCCAGGCAGAAATATTGCTCTTGCCCTCAGGAAATCCTGTAAGGTATTTTCCTCCCATGAACCAGATAACGGCATATTCCCCGAATGGCTTGTATCTGGCAGTGGTTGTTTTAACAGTTGTAGAATAAACTAAACCGCCGTCTGGTACAGACCTGTCCTTTATGTGTATCGTCCTGTCTTTTATATTATCAAGCGTTATAGTAAGGGATTCGTTGCCTGTTCTTGTTTGCGCATCGTAATAGAACCCGTCAAAATTCTCGTTAGTCCATGTGAATGTCAGGTTTTCCCCGGGCTCCCATACAAAGCGGGATTCAGGCGGGCTGATGGGTGCGGCTGCCTGGGCGGCGCATGACAGAAACATTATTACAAATATCGGTGCCAATGCAAATCCTGATCCTTTATCCATTCATCTCACTCCTGATTTTACTTTTGAATTTTCCTTTCTTATTTTTCAAGATACTTTTCTATCCCCTGTTTCGCCTTATTGTAATTACTAATAAAACTGCCGTTATTGCCAGAAAAACCTCAAATCCGGTCGTCTTTTCTACGGAGCTAACATTGGCAGTCTTTTCGACTGAGCTAACATTATTGGTAATTTTGGCTTCCGGTTCATATACCTTTACCAGGAAACCGTAGGATACAGAACCATTATCTTTCCAATTGGCATCCACACGCAAAACGTAAAGTCCGGGTTTAAGTGAGAGATATATATCCGGCTCGCGCTCTAAAGGCCGCTTGTACCTATTAGTCGCATTTTCATAATTTAAACTCCAGACTCGCACACCATTTGCAGCTTTATTAATTTCATCATAGTCCGTGACCCGGGTGACACTAAATCCTAACTCTTCAGGGGGTTCCGGAAGGGGCATACGTAAATGTGCTGTAAACGGTGACCTGGTAAGCAAAGGCTCCGCCGGTGTTATTATCCCTGCATAATCTGAACATAATGGAAATGTCTCGTTTCCTACCTTCCAGCAATTGGTTCCGATTACAGCGGTCTGTTCATTCCCGTCTATACTAAGGATTGCCGGAGGCGGACTCGCGCCTGCGTTGCCTGCAAGGAGAGCCAGTATTCCTGAAGTAAACACAATTGCAAATATCAATCTTGAACGCATGTTTTCTATCTCCTTTACTCGGCTCCTCTTTGCCCTCAGCTCACAAATTGCTCGGGATTATAACTTACTACAATTATATTTAATTTATCATCTAATATGACATTCTGGTTACTATAACTAAAACGTGTCGCCATAGGCCCTCCGTAAGTTCCATCAAATGAAATCTGTACGACCGAGGCACTGGAAAAATTCATCCTGGGCATCATTGTTTTCTCTCCGGATTTGAATAATGTATAAGTCCGGTTGGAAAGAACCGCCACTCCTGCAATTCCCCTGGATGTATTGATCATTTCCTCTCCTGTTTCATCGATTATGAGAATATTAGAGGAATAAAACTCTGGATAGAGTTCTGTCGATTTGGGAAACATCGATATATTTTTTTCTGGAAAGACCCTTAATGCATAGACTATCTCTGTCGTCGGTATATCATCGGGCGGCGACTTTCGCATTCGCTCCACATCGGATTTCTGATAGGTTTCGAAAATACTTCTGTTTACCCAGTTCGCCCAGGTCTGCCCTAAGTCATCAAATTTTGGTTCATAGGAGCCCGTCGTTCCATGCAACTCGCTAAAATTGCTGTATGGAGGAATGTTCAGTGCTGTTGAGTAATTGAAATGTTCTGCCGTCCTGAGGGCTTCGATGCTTTTCTCAAAAGACGACGAGGTTATGGGTGTTGTATTGTACATCAGCAAAAATGATTTATTATAGAGGGAATTGACACGAAAAACCACTGTTCCGGTTAAGCTTTGACCCGGAAACAGGGTTGTATCATGTATTTTGTTCTGTTTTTCGAGGTCTTGCAATACCTCTGATAGACCTAAACCGCCTAGCCAATAAGGTTCTAGAGTGGCATTGAAAATCCTGCCGCCGTCATGCAGGCGCAGGTCTTTCAGCTTGAAATCAATGGTAGTTAAACCATTATTCTTTATTGAAAGATTATATACTGCATAATATACCCGGGAAATATTATATGAAATCTGGCCTTTATTTTCAAGGAAGTTGTGAGTGCCATTTTCCTCTTTTACCTGCCAAAGATAGCCTCCATCCTTACTGGAATTCATGGATGCACTCTCATCGAATAGCGTTATATCGATCGATTTTTCATCAGTAAAAACATGGATTGTTTTATTCTCCTCATCCTTGGTGATGTTCGGATTTTCATTCTGGTGATTTAAGTTTGGTCTCCAGACCCAATCAATGCCTAGATCATTCTTAAGGAAACTTAGCAGTTTATTACTTTCGTTTCCCGGAACATTTTCCCAGCTAAATAAAACCTGTCCTTTATTCTCCAGATTACGATGCCCGTATATGCTTGAGAAGGAACCTATGCTGATTTCAGGTATATTCTCTTCTTTTGAGGATTGGGTTAAGTTTGGAGATGAGACATCCACCGTTATGTTAATTGATTCCTGCGCCGGAGCGCTATTCTTTTCCCCGGTACATCCGCTGAAAAGAACCGATAATAAAAGCAATAATATAACGGTTGTTACAATTTTGTTCCTTGATACCACATCTTTTATCCCCTCTATTACGACATAACCTTATCTAATATGTTTTCGCCATTATCGCCATATTTCCGGTTTCCTTTTTGCATACAGGGCAATTCCCGGCGCCCTTCCCAAGCTCGCCCTCAGGCACTCCCAATATGCCCGCGCCGACTGCTTCTTCCATTGCAAGCCCGCATTCACGTTCACCGCACCACGGAATCCTGGCGATGCCGTTTGAAATTTTATCCTTAACTTCATCAAGCGTACTGCAGTTTATGATGCGTTCATTCAACGAGCTTCTGGCTTTCACGAACAGGTTTTCCCGAATCTCTTCAAACCTTTTCCGGATTTCTTCTATAATATTATCAAGCGGGGCAGTTTCCTTACTTGCGCTGTCTCTCCTGACTACTGTCGCCACATTGTTTTTCAGGTCGCGCGGGCCGATTTCCACCCGCAGGGGCACGCCTTTCATTTCCCATTTGTAATATTTGGCTCCGGGGCGCTCGTCGCTGTCGTCAAGAACCACTCTCATGCCCTTATCTTTTAGTTTATCTGCCACATCGCGACATGCTTTCAATATCTCCTCGCTCTTCCCGAACAGGATAGGGATGACCACGACCTGTATGGGCGCCACTTCAGGCGGGAATACGAGTCCCTTGTCATCGCCATGAATGGAAATCAACGCTGCGATGCTGCGTTCCGAAATCCCGTAGCATGTCTGGTGGGCGTATTGCTGCTCACCGTTTAAATCTTCATATTTTATGTCAAATGTCTTTGCGAAATTGCTGCCGAGATGGTGGGCCGTTCCTATCTGTAATGTTTTGTTGTCAGGCATCAGCGTGTCCACTGCCATCGTGTAATCAGCGCCGGGGAATTTATCCCAGTCAGGACGTTTTGAGACGATTGTGGGAATTGCAAGCCTCCTGTAAAATTCCTGATAAATGCGCGTGGCTTCCTCAACCTGCTTAGCTGCATCATCCCATGTGGCATGGACTGTATGGGCTTCCTTGAAAGATGTTATCTCGCGCAGGCGGATGAGTGGGCGCGTGTGTTTTGTCTCGTACCTGAAGGTGTTCACAATCTGGTATATCTTGATTGGCAAATCGGCATGGGAGCGCACCCATACCTTGTACATGGGATAAATAGCAGTCTCGCTCGTGGGACGCAGAGCCAGCTTGACGTCAAGTTCATTCTTGCCGCCGTGAGTCACCCAGTAAACCTCATTCTCAAAGCCTTTTATGTGCTCTGCCTCTTTCATGAACTCGGTCTCGGGGATGAGGAGGGGAAAAAGCGCTTCCTTGTGGTCTTTATCAAGCAGCTCGCGGATTATCGCATACGTGCGCTTTCGCACATCAAACCCGAACGGGAACCAGACATACAGCCCTTTGACAGGATAGCGGACATCCATTATTTCCCCCATCAAAAGGAGTTCGTTATACCATTCGCTGAAGTTTGATTTTGGAGGGAGGACTGCTTTTTTTTCTTCTGTTTGCTTTTCTGCCATTGTGTCACCGTCGGGTGCTACTACAGTCTTATTGGCTATAAATTTTTTTGACGGGTGGGTGTTTTTACTGGTTGGGGATTGAAAAGTTGTGTTGGGGAATATTCCAGATTTTAAATTAATTATGCAAGATGAATAAGAAAAAAAACGTTCACAAGCAATGTATCATTATGTTTGGGGTTACTTATTTTATAACTATAGCATGACACCTACTCTTTATTTGATCTATGCTAAGATTTTCAAGATTTTTAATATATTTATCCATTAGTGGCGAATAAATTTTTATTATTAATTCATTATCTTTGAGTAGTTTTTTCAGTTTAACTCTATCCACACAAGAATTTATCTTATCAAATAAATCTATAAAGTATTGTGGACTGTCTTTCTTGGAATTGATAATCTCATTTTCTTCGAAAATATGAATGAGTTCTGAACGCATTGGTACCTGTCCCATTTGGGTATCTCTTGAAGAATTGAAATTCATGTTCAGAGATGCCAGCAGGATAAATTGTTCCTTAACATTACCAATAGATGTTATGACTCCATCACCGTGTTTTTCATGAGAATCTTTGTCAAGTGTTAGAATCACTCCCGAATCTCCTCCCATAATCTCCTCTCCTCCATTAAACGTGAAAATCCCACTTGCCATAATATATGCTTTATTTCCAGCCCCTCTTAGATTATCAATTGATATTTTTCCGGTGTTATGGAATCTTTCTGTTCTAGGATTTGACTGAGGTACAATAATGATATTACATGCATCGGTTATCCGTTGTCTCAATTCATCATTTAAGAAATCGAAACATATCATTATCCCGCAGGTTACATTATCGCGAAGTTTGAATATCCTGTTCAAAGTTCCATGCTTCATCCCTTCCTCAAAAAATAATGGACGTTCTACTTTTGCGCCAATTATTTTTTCTGCATGCATTATCTTCGATGACGGAATAATGACAGGTGAGATATTCTTGAGAAGGTCGTTTTCCCCAAACTCTGCATCGAACAGACCGCGGTATCTATCAAGATTATCCTCGGTTACATAATGCGATCCTGCAATGATTACAATACCTGTGCTATCAGAATATTGTTTAAGAGCAGGGAGGTAGTCAAATGGTATTGAAAATTCTGGAAATACTATAAGGTCTGCTTTTCCCTTTAGTACATCAAGTATTGATGTAACTTTCTTGAGATAAGCTTCATCATTTTTTATTTTAATGGCATTGCTCTCTTTATACAAATCATATCTCAACTGAACAATCGCGATATTGAAATAACCACTTGTATTACTGCGTCTGCAATCATATTCCAGTATATGGACCTCGATGTGATCGTCATCACATTTAATTTCATCAGAATAATAAATTTGTCTTGTTACATTCTTGCCATTTTCAACTATAAAAGTAATAGTTTCTTCTTTCAGATGGGGTCGATGTTTTTCAATATAGATTTTATGACGTTTACCTAATGGTTCATCAAACAGGATATTTTCTCCTGCTTTTATGGTTAGTTTTCCCTGCACCTTCTCAGGTTCATCGAAAGTAAATGCAAGTGTCCAGTTTCTGTAAGATACATTTGGACTGAAGGGCTCTTTCAAATATGTCGCTATGTTTTGGTATATATAACTAAAATGTTCCCTTAACGCATAGTAATCGATTTTCGATATGCATGTGTTCAATTTTATAAATATCTCAGGATCGGCTTTCATATTCTTCTTATCAAGACATAATCCTATTTCTTTGAATGCCGATTTTACAGAGAAATCCAGTTCTTCAGGGAGATTCTCAATAGCAATATTAAGTAGTTTTTTCATTCTTGCAACCGCTTTATCATCAAGAACCTCTATGCTCTCAAGCTCTAACAGGATTGTATAAACACAATAACATACATTGGCTTGTCTGTATATATCTTTTGCAAGTTTAAACCTCTCAACTGCTTGCTTAATCAAATCCTTTTCAGGAGGAGAAGATTTTATTGCTTTGTTAACTAGTTGTCTGCCTTCAAGGTAATACATGACCGATGACCATAACTTTTTCAGATTATCATCATCTTCAGATTCAGCGATGTTTTTAACCTCGAGTATGCATTTATCATATTCTTCAACGCGCTTATCAATATCCATTTCATTTTTTGCATTAAGCATTAGTTGCTGGATATGTGCACTCAATCCTGATTCTCTTGCCAGTCGATTCTCATGTACCAGCTCATGTTCAATAAAAAATGCTTTGTATTGTTTATATGTTGTGTATACATCCTTAAAAAATTCTTGTTTTTTTGATAGATTTGTTTCTCTTTTCGCACATTCTAGAACAAGTTGAATGATATTGATAATTGCTCTTGATTTGGTTCGTATTGTCAAGTATTGCATTGGCTCGGTATATATATTGAGTGATTCTTCAAACCTCAGTTTTGCTTCTTTTACCATTCCCATATCCCTCAATATCGTTCCAAAATTGATCAGACTCATGGCAACATCTGATTGATATAAGACGTTGTTTGGATCTGCCCCAAACAAATTTTTATAAATCATTAATGATCTTTCAAATCTCAGCTTTGCTTCTTCCTTCCGCTCCATAATTCTCAGCAGGTTTCCGAGATTATTTAGGGTTCCGGCAATATTTGATTGATACGCGGCATTATTAGGAGCGCTTTCAAGCAATTTTTCATGCATCATTAATGATTTTTCTAATCTCAGTTTTGCTTCTTCTGTCTCTCCCATATATTCAAGTAATGTTCCGAGATTGTTCAGGGTTCTGGCAACATCTAATTGATATGCGGCATTATTAGGAGCGCTCTCAAGCACTTTTTCATGCATCATTAATGATTTTTCTAATCTCAGTTTTGCTTCTTCTGTCTCTCCCGTATATTCAAGTAATGTTCCGAGATTGTTCAGGGTCACGGCAATATCTGTTTGAAATGAGATGTTGTTAGGATATTTTTCAAGCAGTTTTTCGCGTAATTGGAGTGAGCTTTTATACCTCTGCTTTGCTTCTTCTAGTCTCCCCATCCTATCGATTAATGCTCCGAGATTGTTCAGGGTTCTAGCAACATCTGTTTGATATGAAATGTTTTCAAGATCTTTTTGAAGCAGTTTTTCATTTAATTGTAGTGATTTTTCAAACCTTTGCTCTGCTTCTTCATTCCTTCCCATATCCATCAGCAATGCTCCAAAATTATTTAGAATCCCGGCAACATTAGATTGATATAAGATATTATCAGGGCTACATTCAAGCAATTTTTCAAGTATTTTGAGTGCATCCTCATACCTTAGCTTTGCTTTATCATATACTCCTGACAATCGCAGGACATTTCCAATCGTATCCAAGATAGTAGATAAAATGTCCAATGCCTGTGCTTCATGAGCAAATTTTTCAGCTATATCAAGTGTATTGAGTGCGTCTTTGTAAAGCCCTTTATTAAACTGAAGTATACTTTTATTAAGATATCGTGATGCTTGATCTCTTAACGCCTGAGACATAACGCCATAGAACACAGTAACTTTAATAAATACATGTCGTTTAAAGTTAATCCATCCCCCCATCTTGACGGTCAATTAATGTATATGCGCCAAGACAGAGCCCAACGACGCCTGCACACGAGAACAGCCCTCATTAGCCGCAGAAGGGATTGACACCAAAAAGAAAGAAGCTATTAACAGAAACAACGCGCCGGCACGATAAAGCCCTCAGAATGTTAGCCGATAAATAATCTTCCCTCTTTTCTAAGATAAGCATAGAATATAAATGTTAATCTACCATATCTGGCATGCTGGAATACAATTTATATCGCCTATAGTTCATACAATTCAGTTACGGAGGTTCAAAATGCCCAAAAAATTGATCATATCCGACCCCAAAATCATGATGGGAAAACCTGTCATAGCAGGAACACGCATCACAGTAGAGATTATTCTGGAAAAACTCTCCGCTGGTGAAACAGAGGAGCAGATACTTGAAGCTCATCCCAGGTTAACACACGATGCAATAAGAGCGTCCCTCGCGTTTGCGGCCAAGGCTTTGCGCGCTGATGTCGTTTATCCTGTTGCTGAGGCGGTTTCTTGAACTTTCTCGCAGACGAGAATATTGACCGACATATCGTTGAGCGGCTCCGTCATGAAGGTTTTGATGTCAGGTATATTGCTGAAACAGACGCCGGGATTTCTGACGATGAAGTGCTTGACCTTGCAAACAGTGAAGAATCGCTATTACTAACCGCTGATAAGGATTTTGGCGAGCTTGTTTTTCGCCTGAAAAAAATTACAGTTGGCGTTGTGCTAATCCGATTAGCCGGTTTAACTCCTGAACGGAAAGCCAAGATAGTTGTTGAAACAATCAATAAGCATGGTACCGAATTGCTGAATGCATTTTCCGTAGTTACAATAGGAGCCATCCGCATACGCCATGAGATAGATTGAGAAACATAACTAAAAAAATAACAGAATCAGGAGAAAAAACACAATGCGACTCGCCCCCACCCTAACGCAAAAGCGAGAACGTGCACCCACCCGCGAGAAAAACCCTCATTAGCCACAGAAGAAGATTGACACCAAAAAGAAAGAAGCTCTTAGAAGAAACGATGCGCCGATAAAGCCCTCAGAATGTAGCCTATAAATAATCTTCACTCTTTTCTAAGACCCGCTTTTGCTCCTTATCCTTTTCACCACTTCCCCAATACCTTCACTCTCCCTTTTTTTCCTTATTTCCACCACCATATCACCTTTCCCGCCAAGCAGCGAAATAAACCGCGCCGCATTTGCATAACCAAGACGTTTTATTAGCGCGGTTGTCCCTTCGACAAGTATACGTTCTTTAGTTATAGTTTTAACTTTCATGCTTTTCCTCAATGAAATCAATAGGGTTCTCTACCTTTAAAATATTACCTTTTTTCTTCATCATCTCTTCAATACAGTTTATTTTTTCCAATATAAAATCATCGCAAGTTAAAAAGAATTGGGAAGAGTTGCAGGCGCAAGCTAAATGTAATGCGTCGCCGCCTGATAAATTGCAATTTTTCTGCAACTCTTTAGCAAATTCAATAATATCATCGGATAACTCAACAAAATTATCAGATAATGTCATTAGCATTTGAATCTCGCTGCGTTTTTCCTGGCTAAGAATTTCCTCTATTTCATCCTCTAATACATCAGAATTTACAATGGAAACCTCCCCTGATTCCGCCAGTTCGAGAATTGATATGAACGCCATCGTTTCTTCGGCAATGCGTATTTGGGTTTGGTCATCGAATATTCTGCACCAAACGCAGGTGTCCAAGTAGATTCGTTTGATAATACCACCTTATGGTGTCTTAATATGAAACTGAAGAACTTAAAAAACTTTGCATAATATCGAGCTAGCATGAGTTGAGATAGGTATTCTGTCTTGAGCGCGCGCGTCAACTGCTGAATCTGCCTCGATTGCGCCGCCCCAAGCACCCAGGGGTGCGGGAGATTGGGCGGCAGTCATGCGAACTCAGTCAAGGATAATCAACCACGGAGAGCACAGAGTTGTATAATGGCTCTCTGTGTCCTCTGTGCGCTCTGTGGTTTTTGATGTGAGGCGGTTGCATCGGTTTATATCGGCGCGCCGGACAGTTGAAAATATTTAACTATGAGTTCGTACGAGTTCGTATTGAGTTCGCTGTTAATGTTTGTGCCATTTTTCAATTCCCATTCTTCAAATCCACAATATCCTCAGAATGAACAGGCATAAACCATTTCTGCGCTATGATTGTCGGGATAACCGCGCTTGCTATCAGCACTCCTGTCAAAACAGAATACTGCACCTGGTTTATCAAACCCGACTGCAGCCCGAACAGGCTTGCCACGAGGCCGAAGGTCAAACCTGTACTCATTAACAGCGTGGTATAAATATTTCCATCAGGAATATATTTTTTCGCAAGAAAATAAACGCCGATGAATTTACTCAACTGTTTAACAATGAAAATTGCTGCAAATACCCAAAATGCAGATGCGATCAGCGGCAATGAGACCTTCAAGCCTGCAACAATAAAAAATATCGGGGTAATAACAGCATAAGCAACAGTTCTCAACCTGTTCCTTACCTCCTTCGTCTCCGATGTCTCAGTAAAATGTTTTGACATAACCAGTCCCAGGACAAATGCAGGCAAGACCGCCTGCCCCTCGCCTATATTTGCGAAAAACATAAACATGAACAAAAGCAGGAAGATATATTTTATTTCTGGCTCGATCACTTTATTCTTCAATTTCGGATTATGGAAAACGTAATGCGAAAAATTTCCTGCAAGATAAATCATGCACAATGAAACCAAAATAAAGATGGCCGTATACAGCGTTGGCCTGACAAATAATACGCTTAACGCAATCGCAGTGCCCATATCGGTTATAAAGGTAGATGCCATAATTAATTTACCAATCTCAGTTTTGGACAATCCGGTTTCCACAAGAACCGAATAGACCACAGCCAGCGATGTTTCAGAGAGGGCCGTCCCTGCAATTAAAGATGCAAACAGATTCCAATGTGCAACATAGTATGTATAAAGGAAAACCCCGGTAAAAGGCGCGAGAAATGAGAAAACGCCGATTAAAAAGCTCTCTTTAAATTTTCTTTTCATTAACCCGGTATCGATTTCAGTCCCTGCAAGAAATGTCAGGAGAATTCCCCCGAAGCTTGCTAAATACAGCATCCAATCCTCAGGCTGAACTCCCAGATTCCCGGCAATCCCCCCGAAGAGAATTTCAATAATCGCTACAGATAATCCAACTCTCAGGGAAATTAAACTTGAGATGAAAACTATCAGACCTACAATCGCTATTATGTCCGCTCTCATATTCTATCTCCTTTCGAAATGTTGGTAGGAGTTATCAGCTATCAAGCGGTTAAAGGCGAACTCCATCGCCTGTTCCAAAAGGAACAGCCGCTTTTAATGTACTGGAAGTAATTAAGCTTTTCAGTTTTTCGTATATGTTTGGTGTTAAATTTCGTCTAAACTAACTTTGCGCTCTTTGAGTCTTTGCGGTGCAGGATTTTTTACCGCAAAGGGCACAAAAAATCACATCAAAATATTTATATATTCTGCATTACATTAATCGACCGATGGATCGTTTGGCTGGTAAAATCAAGAGAGCTGCCACAAGTATTCTTCCGGTAGATGACACCCGCGTCGGTGAATGTAAAAATTGCGGGTCTTGCTGCATGTTTTTATATAAATGCCCGTTCCTGAAATTCGAAAATCATAATTCTCACAAAGCCGTCTGCACCATACACGGCATCAGGCCGCCCACGTGCAGGAAATATCCAAGAACACATGATGAGCAGGAGCATCAACCGTGCGGCTATTATTTTATTGAAGAAAAAACAGCTGAAGCACGCTATAGGAATTGAGGCATAACATCCGGTAGCAGATAAATTAAAAAATCCCATAGAGAATATATATGATACTCCTAACAGGCTCAACAGGTTTCATAGGCGCCCGGGTTTTGAAGGCATTATCTGTAAAAAACTTGGAGGTCAGATGCCTTGTCAGGAAACCGGCAAGCCAGGAAAAACCTAATATCACTTACTTAACAGGCGATGTCCTTGATTATGATTCGCTGGTCAGGGCAACAGAAGGCATAGACACTGTATATTACTTTATTCACATGATGGGAAACCAGCCAAAGGGTGAGCAGAAAAGGTTTGATATACTCGACAGGCTTGCAATAAATAACACTGTCAAAGCCTGCAAGCTGAATGGCGTTAAGAGGATTATACACCTGACAGGCATGAGAAATCCTGATGAAAAGCTGTCGCATCACCTAGAGAGCAGGAAGGAAGTTGAAGAAATAATCAAGAACAGCGGCATCGGTTACACGATTTTCAGGGCATCGGTCATAATAGGCAGGGGAGGCGCAGCTTTTGATATTCTGGATACTGCTGTTCGAAAGTTTCCAATTATCCCTGTCCTTAAATGGGAGAAAACAAAAGTGCAGCCCATTTACATCGACGATGTGATACGTTATCTTGTGGAGTGCCTTGACCGGAAAGAAACCTTGAACAAATGCTATGACATAGGCTGCTCACAGATTTTCACATATAAGGAATTGATGCAGCAGTATTCAGAGGAACTTGGTTTAAAAAAGATATTTATTTCTATTCCAGGTTCATGGAACCGGCTCTCGGCAGCAGTGCTTGGAAAGCTTTCGCCTGTGAATCCTAATGTGGTTTACTGGCTGGTAGAATCGCTTCAGAATAACATGGTTTGCGAACCGAATGACCTCAAAAAGATATTCGGGTTTGAGCCGATTTCATTTAAGGAAAGCATCAGGAAAATAGAACCGGAAATTAAATAGCAAATTTTATGATTTTATCGCTTTGACAAGTTCTTCTATCTTTCCCTTGATATCCTGAACCTGTTCAACAATCGTGCCTGTGCATATCATATCTGCGCCCGCTTTTACCCGTTCCCTCGCAGTTGGTCCGTCCCTGATGCCGCCGCCAACAATCACCTTTGTCTCTTCTCCTACAGCCTTTTTCACAGCTGCGACCATCTCAACAGGCACAGGCTTATCTGCGCCTGAGCCGGCTTCAAGATAAATATAATGCATTCCAAGGTATTTCGCCGCAAGCGCGTATGCGACTGCAAGTTTGGGTTTATTTCTCGGTATCAGGCGCGCATCGCCCACCCATCCTGCGGCTCCGCCTGGTTCTATTATGATATACGCCATGGATATCGGTTCGATGCCATGCTTATACACAAGCGGCGCGCCTATAGCCTGGTTCGTGGTAACATAATTCACATCCCTGGAATTGAGAAGGCTCATAAAAAACACGGCATCTGCGCCCTCGGCAAGTCCGCCTGCATTTGCCGGAAATAATATCACCGGGAGGTCGCAGGCAGATTTTATCGCCTGGACGGTCTGTTCAACCGTAACACCCGTGGCTCCCGTAGAGCCCCCCACCATTATAGCATCAGTACCGCCAAGTGACGCCTCGTGTGCGATTTTCCCTGCGACCTTGGGTAACTGGGAATCAGGGTCGATGAGGGTAAGGTGAACTGCACCTTCTTTTTCAACAATCTGGTTGAGGCGTTCCTCGACGACCATCTGGTTTACGTTCCCTTAAGTTCCTTTGATTTCATTCTAAGATTTGTATATCCGCATTTCCTGCATCTTGTTGCACGTACTGAATTTCGCGCATTGCATTTCATGCATATTTTCATATGTAAAAGTACTTTTTCCGCTTCTGGAAATCTTGCCATGATTCACCTCTGGTAGGACTGCTTACTATAATGTTATCAGATTTAACCCTTTGGTTCAAAACTTCTTCCCTTTCTTTTCTTCCACCTGCCGCACTATCTGCGGATAATTCCCGAATACGGATGCCAGGTCGATGGTGCAGACCACATCCACAATACCCACGGCTGCAACAGGATTTCCTTCGCTGTCCTGGATTGGGGCAACAACTACTGGAATTCCCTTGTATGCACCGCTGTCAGGGATGGTATGGATAACCTGATTTTTGTTTAAAGCCTCTTCAAGTATCGGGCCGGTATAATCCTTATCGACCACTTTCCCTTTCTCAAGCCTGACGCCTTTTTTGTTCTTGCTGCGCATCGTGACAGGAAGGGAAAAAAGTTCATGCACCATTCTTGCAATCGGAAGAATTTCCTCGCTATCGGAATCTGATGATAAATTCAAAAAGGGCATTTCAATCACTCCTTATCATTAATCTTATCCACATGACTTAATATCCTTTTCCTTTACTTCCCCGCACGGCTCAATCTCCTCGAATATCTGCCCTTCAAACGAATATACCTCGGCGCCGTTAAGCCATGCGTCAGGCATAAGCCCGGCTTTCATGCAGGTCTGGCAAAGGAATTCCGTGGAATCAAAACCATGTTCAACTGCAACCTGGGGGAGCAATAACCCTGAACTCATGCTCGCCGCCACTATCAGGCCGTCCTTCCCGATTACTATTTTATCAGGGAGTTCTTTTGGCTTTGCCTTTATACGTTTTGGAACAGTGAGCACAGTGACTTCGATAGCAAGGTCATTTATCTCTTCAGGTTTAACAGGGTGAAAACGAGGGTCGTCCCGGGCTGCGTTGATTGCCGAAACTATTATCGCCTCCCCGAGCGGCAATATGGGATAAGGCCGGCCGATGCAGCCTCGAAGTTCTTTACTTCCTTTTTTCTTATTTAAAGTCACAAAGACGCCGCGTTTCTCTTTGAATACTTTAGGCAGGTTATCCGGGCTGATTTTCTTCCCGTTTTTCAGGCATTCTTCTATAGCCTTTCTTGCAAGGCGAACTGCCAGTTCTCCCTCTTGTTTTGTGAGCATGATTAAGGATTATCTTTGCTGGGATATATGTTTTTTCAGAGAATAGATTTATAAATTATTTAATTAAGTAAAAAGATATATAGTTTGAACTTCTTTAAAAACGTTGGTGGTAATACATGGATTTCTTTGAAAAGGTAAAAGGGTTTTTCTTAGAGCCGTCAAAAACATTTGATGCTATTAAGGGAGAAAACCTGAGTGAAGCGATAAAATACTATGCCATTATTGCGGCCATATACTCCGCGCTCTTTGCAGTATTGTTGGCATTCATGTTGACATTCGTAGGCACCTTATTCGGCTCTATGATGGGAGTGGGAAACCTTGGAATGCTGATGGGAGCAGGAGCAGGTGGTGTTGCGATAATATTCTTTGTACTGTTTACGATTTTCGCAATTATCTGGGCATTTATAGGCGGCGCTCTCCTTCATATTTTCGTGTATGTCGTGGGCGGGAGGAAGGGAATTGCCCAGACAATAAAAGCTGTTATGTACGGCTCGACGCCGGGATTAGTGCTTGGCTGGATACCGATTATAGGCTTTATAGCAGCGATATGGTCTTTGGTTGTGGAAATTGTTGGGATACGCCAGCTTCATGAACTCACGACTGGGAAAGCAGTTCTGGCTGTGCTTATACCCATCATAATAGTTGTAATATTAGCTGTGATTGTTGTAGCATTTCTGACCATTGGATCAGTTAGTTCCGAGGGCATGGGTGGACCTTATAGTAGAGGCTATTAATTCCTCTACTTCTTTACCTTTTTTAACCCTTCAATCACAGCATCATACCTCTGGCAAATCCTCTTGACAACATCCACTTCCGCATTCTTATGAGTAGGTATCAAAATATCAGCCCCACTTCCAATCTCCTCGCCTTTACTTGAAGTACCGTAATCCGGCGCTATCTTGATGCCATCCCCTGAAATCCCAAGGCGCAGTTCATTGACAATCCGCGATACCATTTCAGTTTGCGGCGCTACTTTCGCAGTAATGAAATTTGCCCTTTCGATATACTCCTGCTTCAAACCCAAAATATATTCAATACTTTCCTTCACTTTTCTTTTACTTCCGTATTCGGCAAGGATATTGATGGAATTGTTCAAATCCTCAAACGTAGTTGCCTGGACTTCGATTATTCTCCCGTCAAAGTATTCACCCAGCTTTTCTTTATATCCCCTGGAAATCACAAGCACACCCAGGTCCATCAGGCTGTCACGTTGTTCATCGGTGGGGTTGTAAGGATTTACGAGTTCATATTCCTCAATCCCGCATAGTGCCATTAATGATTCATACATCGGAGTAACCCCGATGCCCTGCTTCCCGAGCCATTTGTCAAGTCCCATCTTCTGCTCGCGGGCAAGTTCAATTATCTTGCGCTTGATGGCTTCGGGGTCACCTGAATCCAGGTTAAAATACTCGGCAAACCGTGCAGTTGTCTGGAGAAGCCGAGTCCTTCCCTGCGGCGCTGCGGATACAAACCCTGACTCCTCAAGTTCCCTCACATGGTCATAAGCGGCAGCTCCCCTTCTATCCACAAGGTCAGCAACGGTCAGGGGCTGGTGGTACGCAATCATGGCAAGAGTCCGGAGTACCGGCGAGCGAAGTTCCTTGGGTGCAAGAGACCTGACTTTTTCGGCAAATTCAGGCTTGACCTGCATAACGAACCTGCCCTCGGTTTCCCTTATCTCGATAGGGCTTCCGCGCGCTGCATATTCGTCTATTAATTCCTGAAGCAATTCCCGGACATTCTTTCCTCTTAAGAGATTTCTAAACTGCACGATATCCAGAGGTTCGCCAGATGCAAACAGCGCTGCTTCTATTATCTCCTTATCTCCGCTCATGATGCTACCTGCCTACGGATGAAAAGCTCACCGAAAAGTTCTTCCTGCTCAAGCCATATTTCCTTTTTCGTGGCAAGGAAAAGGATAGCAAGGTAAGCCATTACCATTCCAGTCCTGTCAAGAGGAGAAGACAGGTCTGAGAATTTGATATATTTTTGTTTCTCGAATAATTCATTTAATAAATTTCTCATTTTCCCAACCCGGCTTTCGATGTCCTCCTCATGGGCGATTGAAAGCACTTCCTCTATAGTTGTGCGGCGCTCTTCAGTCTTGTTTTTGACGCGGTCAAGCCTTCGCTTTTCTATCGCTTCCGCCTTCTTCAGTTCGGATAGAAGCTCCTCAAGCGTAACAGGCCGGTTGGACGAGCGCCTAAGAGGCATCGCTGGTATGGGATAATCGCTGATTTCAAAATTGTCGGATTCATAATCCATTATTTCTCCGGGAGGTTCATCAACTTCCACAAGCGCATTGGATTTCATGCGCAGGAGAATGGCTGCGTAGAGCAGAGTTCTCCCGGAAACGCGTAAATCCATCTTTTCAAGCTCTTCGACATGTTTTAAGAATTTATCCGTAAGCTTGACGATATCGATGTTCCAAGGGTCAATCTCTCCGTTTTTGGCGAGGTTTACCAGGATTTCGATGGGTTCT
>JAPMTY010000102.1 GCA_026552835.1 Candidatus Methanoperedens sp. | reverse complement strand
TCTTCTTCTTTGAGATAGTATTTGCATTTCTCATTCTGGCATACAACTTTGATTTCACCACGGGGTCGAACCATATTTTTCACAAATATAGTATATGATTCTAAACCTATATTAAGTATCTTAATTTAGGACATTGCCGAAAATTGGACCATTAACTACACGAATTTTAAATGGAACAATCTACTTTTTAAAAGAATCAAATCTTTATAAGGGAATGACATGGACTACTGGGGATAGTCGTATCAATCGACATGCTTCTTTGCATGGCAAAGATGTTTTATTCAACACCAGAGCTAATGCTATCAGAATGATTTTACTTTTTAATACTCTCTATTGGATCTTTCTGGCAATTTCACTTTCTCGTCAAGAGAATAAACCTATTTCATGAAGCGGATTGCTCCAATTTTAAATCACTCCCATCTCCGTCAACCTCTCCGGCAAATACTTATCCGTCACATAATCCAGCCCCTTCCCCGCAAAAGCCTGCTGTTCAGCCTTCTTCCCGATCTTTAGCATCAGGTTTATCTGGTCTTTCCAGTAGGGCGTGTCAAATCTCGGATCTGTAAGTTCGCTCTCAAGCGCCTTGATGTCCTGGTCATTCAACTTGTCCGTGGAAAGCTCGTACTCCACGATATCCGTTGACTGCACGCCGATGAACTTCGCGGCTGGCGTTGCCATGAATTCGGAAAGATGCGCGCTCTTTATGGCGCCGTAGGCTACGCTTGCGTAAATGCGGAAGCTCCAGGGATCACCGTCTGTGAAAACAACCACGGGGAGCTTGAGTTCTTCATTCATGCGCTTTATGATGCGGCGTGTACTTCTCGCGGGCTGGCCTTTCAGGTGCACGAGGATGGCATCGAATTTCTCATCAAATCCATTCTCTATAAGCCGATCCTGCATACCGCCGGTCTCGATGGCGATAATGAACTTCGCATCATGCTCCACGAACTTTATGGTCTCAACGTTATAGGGAATCTGGTATCCCGCCTCTCCAACCTCATCCTGGCAATGCATGGTGCGGTCGCCTCTTTTTGTTAATTCCTTGATCTTGATCGGGCCGTACAAAGTCGCGCCATTCTCCTCGGGGCGCACATGGAAATCCTCGCGCTGCAAACCTGTTATAATCTCAAGGTCTTCTATCAGGCGGTCGCTTTCGGACTGTTCATTGAATTTTGCGATATTCCAGTTCTCGCTGATATAATATAATTCTCTCAGTGTCGAGCTTTTGTTCAGGTCAAGATGCCCTTTCATCAGGAGTTCCACAACATGCGAAGTTTTGAGAAGCTGGGTTGCGCCCTTTACGGTTTTCGCGCTTCTCATGCTCTCACTGTCGCCATAGACCCATACATCGCTGTCCGTGTTCAATTCGATATTTTTCTTGGTGCGTGAAGGCAGCGTGATATGAGGGATGGTCTCATTCTCGAATTGCTCATAGAAATCCTGGATAAGTTTCTTAAGTGTTGTCTTTGAGAGGGAATCACGTATCTCTTTATTGGTTTTCTCAGTTTCGTTCATACATTCACCGCCTTGGCGCCTGTAATAAGCTCGCTCTCTATACCTTCAACCACAAGCTGGGGAAGTTTTGCCGCCTCATCTGCGCTAATTTCCAATCGATAAATAATGGCCTTTTGCTCATCCGGCTTAAGAGAGATTTTCCATACATGATCGACCTGCGTCCCCATAGGGATTATTTTTGGCTCAGGGCTTGGTGATCCGATCGAATAGGGGAGCGTTTCATGAACATTAAAATGATGCGTTGAATCGCCGTGGTTCTTCAGGCGTATTTCCACTTCACAGCCATTCCCGTTCTGCCTAACCATGCGCTGGCAAAAAACGTTTCTCATTATTTTTGCGACAATTGGTGTAATATCAGGTGTTGGGCGATCAAGAATTTCTCCCACTTTTTTTGCTATGCGCGGGAGGATTTCATAGATGATCTCTTCTTTTTCACGCCTTTTTTCAAGATTGTCCTGCCTTGACAGATACAGCTTAAGCCGCCGCGCCACATCTTTCAGCGCAAGTTCCACCTCTGAAATGATCTCCGGGACATCGGCGATCGCTTCTTTTGATTCTGAAGTAAATGGTATATGCGTTGATGCCACATGCACCAGGATTATCGCAGGCCCGATAGGCAATGAACCGCCGGGCTGATCTAATGAATAAGTCCTCCAGCTTAGATTTTCAATGGCATGCGTTATGGCACACGCTCCCTGCTGGTAGAGAAGAGGCACACGGTTTGCAAACCGGAGAATTTCGACTTTTCCATCTTTTGGGAGATTCCCGCCGTAGGCTATTCCCGCTTCCACAAGAAAAGGATGACCATTATGCACAGATGCTGGACGCGTTGTGGTCTCAATGAAATCAACCGTATGTTCTTTCCCGACACCTTTCCGGATAAGCTCCTCTGTAATTGGAGAAAGGCAATCCGTGGATGGCGCCAGTATTTTTACTTTCTTGAATGCCTCATGAAGCCTTTTTGCCTCATCAAGTGCTATTTTCTTTGGATCGGTTTCAGGGCTAATCCCTGCTTTGGTGCATATCTCGATAGCTGTCTTTGCGCCTATTCTTGAAAAGGAGGTGCGAAGGAAAGGTTCAAGTTTGTCGCTTTCGGAATACCGGAGCATCTTCATAAGCGTTCCAAGTTCAATACCATGCGGATGCGGCAGTATCTCCACAGCCTGCACTGGCTGTTTGTCCGTTGCGCGATCAAAAATTACCTGGTTATTATCAGGTTCGATAAGCGTGATGCGGGCATGGGGATTTACGATCGCTGTATCTTTCAGGTATTCATAGACCGATTGCCTGCGCCCTTTTACATACGAGGCTTCCATCTCAAGTTCAATTCGCGTTCCCCTGAGCCTGTCCCATTCCACGATCTTATCCATTAGTATTTCTGGTTCATTGGTCTGGGTGTTTATGAGAAGCTCAAAATAATGAGCAGGAGCATCACGATCTATCTTGGAAACGATTTTTACGGGTCTTCCTGAAGTCAACTGTGAATACAGGACAGTTGCTGAAATGCCAATGCCCTGCTGCCCACGGCTTTGCTTGACCGCATGAAAACGCGAGCCATAGAGCAATTTTGCAAAAACCCTGGGGATCTGTTCCCTGACGATTCCAGGACCGTTATCTTCAACAATAAGTGTTAAATTCGTTTTTGATGTATTTTCAAGTTTAATAAAAATATCCGGAAGGATCCCCGATTCCTCGCAGGCGTCAAGAGAATTATCTACCGCTTCCTTAACGGAAGTTAACAGGCTTCGCGTCCCTGAGTCAAAACCAAGTATCTGCCTGTTCTTTTCGAAAAATTCAGCGATACTAATGGCCTTTTGCTTTTTCGCAAGTTCATCGGCAATGACCATTAAGCATCCTCTTAAAGTTCAGCACCGACTATTGTTTGTGTGGCTGTGATATTTTCGCTCTCTCTTATCGTATCAACGAGTTTATTTAAGGCGCTCAATCCCTCTACATTGCTTATTACGACGAAATCATATTCCCCGAATACATGATATACATCTTTAATTCCCTTTATCTTTACCAGCTCACTATAAGCTGTTTTTTCCTGTCCTGGCACAACATTTACAAGTGTTACTCCGATTACCAATTCTTATCACCTTTATTATCTTTGTTTTGATTCGTTTTTAAGGTATGATATATTTGAGTAATCAAAAAGGTTTGTATCTGGCTATGACTGTCTGGATTTATATTGGCAAAAAATAATAGAATCACAAAACCTTCAGGTTGCCCGTTTGCTTAATAAAATACCGTTACAAGAATGGTAACGCTGAGAAGTAATAGAATTCCTTAAAGAATTCAACGCTGAGTATTATATGAGGGATGTAATCCTGCTACCTGAGCCATGCAAGATGATTTTCTAGTATCATCCTAATGATAGTTATACACCAGAGCGCAAGGCTTATAAGTTACTGCAGGCAGTTATATATTAAGGACAGGGATAATATGCTTGAGGCAAACAAGAAAAAATTTTCAAGGGCGATAGATGATAAAGATTTTGTCAACTCAATATCCGAATACATAAGTGAATTGGGTATTTGCCCCGACCATTTATGCCGATATTGCAAGGACCAGCCCTGCAAAGATCATGAAGGATTCTATGATATTGATGAATGCCCATCCAATCTTAAAAAGAGATCAGGAAATTGGTTTGTTTTGCCCAGATCAGCCTGGACTCCTCCGTGCCACGGAAAACATTGTGAAATTCTTATGATATGTTTTGTATCTGCCGTCAGAGAACTTTTTTATGACAGGCATGGCAGAATCTGGTATCCTGATGTAATTGAGAAGATCAAACAATACGATTTGTGGGAACAACCAGCATATGATCCGGTTCAATTGATGAATCAGCAAACTGAGCAAATTCTACTAAAATAAGGATATGATGAGAGACGTAGCAATCATCGGATGCGGCATGACGAAATTCGGACGGCTCGAAGGAAAAGACCTGATGGACATTCTGGTGGAGGCTTCGCTCAAAGCGATCGACGATGCCGGAGCCAGCGAGCGTGACTTTGATTCAGTTTATGTTGGGAACATGCTTGCTGGAGAGCTTTCCCATCAGGCTGTAATTGCAAGCGCCCTGGTTGATCGGATCAACCTGATTCCTGCATCTGCCGAGCGAATTGAGAATGGGCCGGCGTCAGGGGGATCGGCGGTTAAGAACGGCTTTTTAGCGGTAGCTTCCGGGGCCAGCGATCTGGTGCTCGTTGCTGGCGGGGAGAAAATGACCGGAGTTGATACAGGCACAATCTCCGACCTTATGTCCACGCTGAACCATCCAACCGCAGAATATGCGCACGGCGCTACAATGCCGGCGATGGCAGCACTATTTACCCGCCTTTACATGGAGCGCTATGGCCTCACTGAACGCCACCTGGCGATGGTAGCTGTGAAAAACCATGCAAATGGTATGAAGAATCCATATGCACAGCTCCACAAGGAATGTACGATAGAGGACGCCATAACCTCGGCTATGGTTTCTGACCCTTTGCGGCTCTACTATTGCTGCCCGATCAGTGACGGCGCAGCAGCGATAGTTTTGTGCCCTGCGGACCAAGCCAGGGAGTTCACTACAAAGCCTGTAAAAATCCTTGGGTTCGGGCACGCAACAGACACCCATACTCTCCAGGAGCGGGAAGATCCGATAGTCCTGAAATCAGTTAAGATCGCAGCGGAGCGTGCTTTCAAAATGGCAAAGCTAAAGCCCGGAGATATAGATGTCGCCGAACTGCACGATGCGTTTGAGATACTGGAAATAGCCGAGAGTGAAGATATCGGATTTTTCAAAAAGGGCGAGGGGCAGTTGGCGGTAGAGAAAGGCGTCACGGCTATCGATGGCGAGCTTCCAATAAATCCTTCCGGTGGATTAAAAGCGAAGGGTCATCCTGTGGGAGCGACTGGAGTTGCGCAGATCGTAGAGTTAGTCTTGCAGTTGCGTGGCGAGGCCGGCGGGAGACAGGTGAAGGATCCCAAGCGAGCACTGGCATGCAATTTTGGCGGTTTTGGTAACAATACTGTTGTTCACATTCTGGAGCAGGGCGACTGAAATGCAGGAAAAAATGATGGGGTGGAGGTGCAGGCACTGCGGCAAAGTCATGTACCCAAAGCATGAGCGCTGCTTGAGTTGTAAGAACACGGAATTTGATGAAGTCAGCCTTGGAAATGAGTGTAAATTGATCACCTTTACGAAGCTCTATGCCCTGCCCAGAGGGATTGAAATTTCACCTTTGACATTGGGCTTGGTGGAATTCAATAACAAAGTCCGGGCAATGGGACAAATAATGGCCGACAAACCAGAGCCGGGCATGAACCTGCATCCTGTGTGGGGGAAGCTTCGCACAATCGACGGGAAAGAGGTATACGGATTCAAATTCGAGCCGATGGAGTGATATGGTTTTTGCTGAAGAAAAGCTGAAAAAAATAGGAGAAAAAGCCAGGGTTTGGGAGAGCACAACTCTCAAGAAAGTAGTAGAAAAAGTTCCTGAGAGTAAACAGGCGTTCACGACCATTTCAGGAATTCCGATAAAAAGGGTTTATACATCAACTGATATCGCGAAAATGGACTACGCAGAAGATCTGGGTTTCCCCGGAGAGTTCCCGTACACAAGGAATATATATCCAACAGGTTACCGCGGAAGAATATGGACTATGCGGCAGTATGCGGGTTTTGGTTCTGCTGAGGAAACAAATGCACGATACAAATTTTTGCTCTCGCAGGGCCAGACAGGTCTTAGTGTTGCCTTCGATTTACCCACTCAACTGGGTTACGACTCAGACGATGCAAAAGCACTTGGTGAGGTTGGGAAAGTGGGTGTATCAATAAACTCACTTGAAGACATGGAAATCCTTTTTAATGGTATACCTCTCGACAGGGTCAGCACTTCTATGACTGTAAATGCGCCCGCTGCGATTTTGTTGGCAATGTACATACTCATAGGGGAAAAACAAAACGTAACAGCGGATAAACTCACAGGAACAATCCAGAATGATATATTCAAAGAATATATAGCAAGGGGGAATTTCATATATCCTCCCGAACCTTCGATACGCATTGCAGCGGACATACTGGAGTACTGCCAGGAGTTCATGCCGAAATGGAATTCGATAAGCATAAGCGGATATCACATGAGAGAAGCAGGATCGAATGCGACACAGGAACTCGCGTTCACGATTGCAAGCGGAATGGCTTATGTCGAAGCGGCGCTGGAAAGGGGACTCAACATTGATGATTTCGCTCCCTGCCTTTCATTCTTTTTCAACTCACATAATGACTTCTTCGAAGAAATTTCAAAGTTTCGCGCAGCACGCAGGATATGGGCGCGGATAATGAAAGAAAAATATGGAGCAAAAAATCCGGCTTCATGGATGCTCCGTTTCCATACGCAGACCGCAGGCTCCTCCCTGACTGCCCAGCAGCCGGAGAACAACATCGTTCGCACAACAATCCAGGGCCTGGCAGCAGTCCTTGGAGGAACCCAATCGCTGCATACAAATTCGATGGATGAAGCATATGCCCTGCCCACAGAAAAGGCTGTGCGCATTTCACTTCGCACGCAGCAAATAATAGCATACGAGAGTGGAGTGATCAATACTATTGACCCTCTTGCGGGTTCATACTTCATCGAGTCACTGACCAGCGAACTGGAAGAGAGAGCTATGAAATACATCGGGACTATTGAGTCTCTTGGCAGCGGAGAATGGAAAATGCTTTCAGGCATGATAAAAGGCATAGAGACCGGCTATTTCCAGAGAGAGATAGCGGACGCATCATACATGTACCAGAAGGAAGTGGAAAGGAAGGAGAGAATGGTTGTAGGCGTGAATCAATTCACCGTGGATGAGAAAAGGTCTATAGAGACGCTGAAGATAGATGAGGCGGTGCAAAAAAAACAGATCGAAGGACTGAAGAAATTGCGCCTGAAAAGGGACGCGAGGAAGGTTGAAGAGACGCTGGAGGAGCTTAAAAAAGTTGCACAAAGGGAAGGAAATCTGATGTACCCGTTACTGGAGTGCGTTAAATGTTATTCCACAGTTGGAGAGATATGCAATGTTCTTCGTTCAATATACGGGGAATATAGGGAGAAACCAATATTTTGAGATGAATAAAATGGGGGAGAAAAAGATAAGGATCTTGATGGCTAAACCAGGTCTGGATGGTCATGACAGGGGAATAAAAATAGTATCAAGAGCACTCAGGGACGCTGGAATGGAGGTTATATATACGGGTCTTCACCAGACGCCTGAACAAATAGTTGAGGCTGCTGTACAGGAAGATGTTGATGTTATTGGTCTATCTATTCTCTCAGGCGCGCACACTACCCTTTTCCCGAGGATAATGGAATTATTGAAAGAGAACAGGGTTGATATAATTGTTTTTGCGGGGGGTATAATACCAGATGAAGATATACCAGCTTTGAAGAATATCAGGATCGCAGAGATTTTTGGCCCTGGTACGAACACAGAGGATATTGTGAAATTTGTAAAGGAAAAAGTAAGGAAACAGAAATAAGATGGCCGAACCAGATATCACAGGCCTCACAGCTCAACTTTTGAAAGGGGACAGGCGGGCGGCTGCGAAATTGATAACCTTAGTTGAGAACGATCCGATTGATGCAAAAAAAGTGATCAGCAGGATATACAAGAACACCGGGAAGGCCCGGATCGTGGGCATAACTGGTCCCCCAGGATCTGGCAAGAGCACCCTCGTAAACCAGCTTGCTTCTTTTCTGAGAAAAAAGGGAAGAACTGTTGGGATCATAGCAGTGGATGTTTCATCTCCTTTCAGCGGCGGCGCCTTCCTCGGCGACAGGATAAGGATGAAGGATCTTACAACTGACAAGGGAATTTTCATAAGGAGCATGGCAACCAGAGGATGTAAAGGCGGAATTGCCAGGGCAACGTGTGATACGATAAAAATTCTTGACGCTCTTGGAAAGGACATAATACTTGTTGAGACTGTTGGCGCAGGCGAGGAAGATGTGGATATTATGAATGCCTCTCATACGTCAATCGTTATCACAGTTCCCGGTCTTGGGGATGATATTCAGGCTAACAAGGCTGGAATGATGGAGATCGCTGATATTTTTGTGGTCAACAAGGCAGATAGGGAAGGTGCAGACATGGTAGCCTGTGTGCTTGAGTCAATGCTTCGTTTAACTGATAAAAATGGATGGAAACCGCCTGTTGTGAAGACAATAGCCACAGGATCTGTTGGAATAAATGAACTTGCCGACAGGATAGATGAGCACTTCAATTATCTGAAAGATAACGACCTCATTAGAGAAAGGCAAAAGAGAAGAGCCCAGATGGAAATAGTGAACATAGCAAGGGACATCATAACACGAGATGTGGAGGAAATGAAGAAAAGCGAAGCTTATAATAAACTCATCGATGAGATCATTGAGAAAAAAACCGATCCGCACTCTGCAGTAGATGAAATTATGATGATGGTGAAGACCGGATATGTCAAGAAATAATGCTATTTCGTGATGATTAACGATGGAGGTTGTAGCGGATTTTTCTTTTAAGGGTGTAATAAATAAAAAAACTAAAGAAAGATATTACTAAATTTAAGAACGTTAAAGGCATAAGAGTAAGAATGCCGTTGCCTTTATCGAAATCATGGTTTTGATCAATATAGAACCGTACGTGTGGATTTTTACAATTTTGCCAGAATAATTTTTCCTCCGCAGTAGCCTGCGTAATCCAACCCACTTTTCTGACGAATGGATTGTTTTCTTCAACCTTTTTCAAATCGAATTCATCAGCCAATTGCATCATCAAGTTTTTAATGTGTGGAGGAATTATGCAATTATATTTCGGATATACTTTGTACATATACTTTGCAAATCTGGCATACACACTTGGATTGACAGGACAAACCAAATAAAAGATCTCTTTATTGGGATGAAATATTTTGAATTTCATTGCCTCCTTGAACCAGAAATAAATGTCGGCATTTTTATGACGGTATTCAGGTACCAGGCCTGCCTCCCCCCTGAATATGACCAATGGCTTATCATTAACACGTTTTTCAAAACAATGAACAGCAAAATATCCTACTATTTCTT
>JAPMTY010000100.1 GCA_026552835.1 Candidatus Methanoperedens sp. | reverse complement strand
GCTTTAGCATTAACGGTCGATAAAACAGCAATATCTTCTTTTGCTAAAGTATAATTGCGTCCATCGACTCCGACAAATGTCGGAATGTCTTTTAGCAAACGCACCACAATGTACTCTTTACTTATATCCTTTTTGTCTTCAGGAGGAGTTTCTATTTGGGTTTCTGGTTGGGTTTCTATTGGCGTTGCTTTTTGAGTTTCATATTCATGGATTTCCCGGTTTGCCGCCGCCTGATAACCGGCAGCCTGTTTCTCTTTTCTGGATATTTTATCAAGAAGTTCCCTTCTGATATCCGTATTCAGTTCAAGCAGACGGTTATAGAACCGGCGTTCCTCCTGCGTCATTGACTCAATGTCCTGTTTTTCTTTCTGTCTGGATGACGCGCGAAGGGAAGCTTCTTTGATTATCTTGCCGATTCGTCTCTCGATAATGTTCTCTATGGATTTCCGTGCGGTTTTTAGCTCATCATCGATAATTGCGTATTTTGTGCCGTAAATATCTTCAGTCCTGTTTTTTTCATCCTGAAGCTCGTGTATCTGTGCAGCTACCTTTTCATAGAAATCATTCTCAAGAGGGACGAGTTTTGATTTTCGCTCTTCTCTCAGGATATTATGGAGGTTGATTCTGGGTTTATCAGGATTTTCAGGCATATTCGGCTGCTCCGCGGCACATAAGATACATTGCCGCATACTCTGGCAAAGTGTTGATACCTTCTGTGACTGTAAAGCTTTTTCCTTTCATTTCAACCATGGAGTTCTGAGGCTTGAGCGGCTTCAGAACATCGATTTTTGTTTCTTTTTCACTGAATACCACTGCGTCATTCAGCGGCTCGAATTTTGAAAGCCCGGCAAGCGTGAGGGGAACGACCCGCATCCCCGAGCCGCCGTGAAGGGACGAAGGCACGCGGATGAGGCGCCTAATGTCTGCGGTGACGGGTTCGTCAGTATGGGCGCTTCCCAGGTAGATAATATTATCTTCAATTGCCTTTTGGACAATCGCATCGAAAATATACGATTCCTCGATAATGCCATTATTTTCTATCATGCCAAGCGCCCGGGAATTTGTTGAGATGTTTTTAATTGATTTTAATTTCACTGAAGCCTCTGTTTTAAAATCCCATAAATCATTTATTATTAAAATATCCCGCACTTTTTCAGGTGTGACGCCGACATCTTCTGCTATTTTTTGCAGACTGACTCTTTTGTTTTCATTTTTCATATCTATAATTCGTTTAATAATTTCATCCGGGAGTGCTTCGGTATATGCATTTTTTTTCTTATAATCCTTTATCAAATCAGTTAACTCCAGTATGGCCTCAGCATCCTCTTTTGTTGAAATATTCTTTAAAAAAAGAACGAGGTATTTACTTATGCGCTTCCCCCAGCCAAATCCCCCTGTTACTTCCTCAAAAGACGTTATCCGCCTTGATGCTGTTAATTCTTTTTTCTTAAATTTTCCATCGTCATAGACTTTATGTTTCGCGGATTTAAACAAATAATCAATCGATAAGCCAGTCCCGCTTACGTAATCCACAATCTCCCTGCGCTCGGCGCTCTCAAGCTCCAAAACCTTCGGGTCCCGCACATGGATGTGATACCCGCGTCCTCCAGAGAATACAACGCTAATGTTATCTTCAGGGAATCCGAAATCATCAAGCAGGAAATCAAGAAGCTTCATAGTTTCGGTTTTCACGTTGGAAAGCATTTCGGCATACGACCTTGCCTTCATGGGCAGATGGTCTGCGTCAAGGTCGAAAATCAAATCAGCACCCTGCCACTGCTTCTCCTTCATTGTAGCGGCGCCGGGAAACTTGTAATATGCTGCCGAATGGTACGCATGAGCCGGCACCATTCCCCTGAGGTAATCAAAAGCTTCGTTTTCTCTTGAAAACGCCTTGTGGCGGCGCATTACCACTTCCGGCAGTTCATCAAAGAATATGAAACCCCATTCGCGCCGTTCCAGTTCCGGCGGCAAAGTAAGAATGGCATTCTGGTAATAATCCCCGAACCTTTTCCGAAGATACTGCTTTGTCCTGAAATTCATGAGATTTTATTTTATTGTCGTGCATCCTTAAAACCGTAATGTATTTTAAGCCTGTAAAGTATCCATGAATGTGTACAGCATCAAT
>JAPMTY010000099.1 GCA_026552835.1 Candidatus Methanoperedens sp. | reverse complement strand
TACAGTAACTTCCGCATCCTCAATTACACTACGCCGTGATGGGTCAGTACAAGAGTTTCACTTGCAACCGTATTGCTTGTCGCATTGAATGAGGACACATCCCACTTTACCGGATACGCTTCAAAGAAATACCAGTCCATTACCTGATTTCCCTGGTGGTCAAGAAGATAAATAGCGCCGCTTTTCCGGTTGATTATCCCGTTTATGACGTCTTTGTACCAGTTGTACAGCTCCCAATCGATGAGACCGCGTTTTAAGGTAATATCGGTGTATTTTGTACCCCTGGGGAGCTTATACTCGAAATCATTGACTCCGCCTTCCCTTATGGAATCGACTTCGGTCTGGATGCTCAAGCCGGAAACGTCTGTAAATCCCCCTGCGATTATGCCTTCAATTTCTATCAGAAACCGAAAGGCGCTATAAGGGTCTTTTCGTGTTCCAACCGCCATTGTCGCTCCTATACTTCGAACATGTTCCCCGGTTTTTCTCCGTTAAGTTTCTCATTTATTTTACTTACCTCCTCACACCATTGCTGCCGCTCCCTATGCTCCATGTTCATTATAGTATCATAGTCCCAGTGAAAGTGGTAAGCCAGGAAGGCTACCTCCTCGTAGAGGCGTTCGTGGGGGTAGCCTGTTATTCCCCCAGCGATTGCACCTCTACATCGAATTTGTGCTCACACTTCGGACAGACCGTCTTTATCACATTCGAACCATTCTGGTTGATTCTCGTATACATTTCCTGCAGATATGCGAAATCCCCGGCAAAGAGTCCTTCAATAATTTTGGGGTTTACCATCTTCAAACTCCCAAGGCTTGTAACGACCCTGGAGAGAAGGATTACGGTCAGATATGCCGGGTTACTCTGGACCCTCGGGTCTTTCATGGGCAGTATCTCATCAGCAGCGGTGGCCAGCCTCATCTTGCCGTCCCTGTGAAGAGTTCCTGCCTCATCTACATATCCCATGGGCAAAGTAAAATCGTGTTCCGTCTGTAAAATTCCCATTTCGCTTCCTTCTTGCTAACTCATCTTACTTTGTCCTCTTTATCCCTTCATGCACAAGCTCGAGTGTCTCTATGACCACTTCGTTCGCCTTTGCGCTAAAACCCGACGGGCTGTATTTTGTGGGCCATGCCTCTATAATATCCCATCGCGCCTTATCATTTCCTTCCTCATCTATCAATACCAGGGAAATATTCTTTCTTGCCTTGATCGCCCCGGTATCTTCAACAGACTTTCTCCACTGATAAATCTCCACCGAGTCTGTGAGCCCTTTCTTCAGGGTTATATTCCCGAACTTGGTGAGACCCGAAAGTTTTTTCTGGAACGGTAAATCGGTTCCTTCCCTGTAATCAACCGAGTCTGTGGTGGTATCCGGGATTGTGGCTTCTGCAAAACTTGCAGTCTGGATGCCATCTATCTCGACCTTGAACCTGAAATTCCTGTACGGATCGGTTCTTGCTCCTGTTGCCATATTATTTTCCTCCTTTGTTATTTTTCATTTATTTTGTCAATGTCTTCTGCTGTATCCTGATTATTACGAACTCTGCGGGTTTTACCGGCGCTACCCCGACCTCGACGATCAACTGCCCTGCATCTCTTACTTCAGGCGGATTATTCTCAGCATCGACTTTTACATAGAATGCTTCTTCAGGCGTGCTTCCGAACAATGCGCCGTCTCTCCATACCCTCATCAGAAATGCCGTTATATTCCTGATTACCGAGCCCCAGAGAGCAGGCGAGTTCGGCTCAAATACGACCCACTGTGTACCCTTGTCAATGGATTCCTCAAGGAAGAGGAACAGCCTCCTGATATTAATGTATTTCCATTCCGCATCGGCAGAGAGAGTTCTTGCTCCCCATACCACGATACCTGACGATGGGAAAGAACGGATGACATCTATCCCTGTGGGGTTTAATGTATCATGTTCGCTCTTTGTGATAATTCTCTCTATACCGCTCACCGAATCAAGATAACCGTCAGAAATACCTGCCGGCGCTTTATGGACTCCCCTTACCGAATCTGTATGGGCATATGTCCCTGCGATTGCACCGGATGGGGGAACTGCTATTTTCCCTCCGCTCTGGCTCAGGGGGTCGCTCATATAGACCCACGGGTAATAAAGGGCTGCGAATGAGGAGTTAAATGCATTTTGTCCGCTCCAAGTGGTGCCAGTTGCCTCTTTATACTCCTTAACAGTAGTGGGACTGCACCCAAAGGGCGGGTCCGCTATAAAGAAGCAGTCTTTCCTGTTCTGGCAGTAGCTGTATCCTTTTATAATTGCATCTCTCGCTCCTGCTCCAATTTTAACGCTATCAGGCATTAGAACGATATTGATATCATCAACCATATCGAAAGCATGAAGACCATTCATTGCCCTTGCATCGCCTTCATAATCCACTGCCGTTATAGACGAATCACCATTATTACCGCCAGCCAGGGTCACAGATGAACCTGTCTTCGGAGGATTGGAACTGGGAGGGGTTCCCGCCTTTGCAACTGTTACATACGCCGAGTTTACGTTGGCAACAGTATCCATTGTCAGATTATCGAAGGACTCCTGCTCAGCCCCGGAAAATTTTACTACAAGCTTGAAGCCACTTGTGGTGCCTGCTTTTACTTCGATGGAAACCTTATTCCCCCATGTGCCTATCTCCTTTGCAGTGAAAGTTAACGAATCTACGGGAGGGGTGGCACCATCATTCAAAGTTCCTGCTGAAGTTGCAGTCGTCTTTGTGGAAGGGGTTGTTATATCCGTGTAATGGCATGTCCTGACCACATAACATCGTGTTCCTCCTTCCGAAAAGAACTGGTATACGGCATATGCCATAAACGCGTTGGCTGTGAAAGCACCATATGTATTCACAAACTGGGTCCAGTTCGCGATAAAGTTTGCCTGTCCAATCGGTCCTTTTTCCGCAATTCCTACAAATGCCCCGGTCGAAGTGCCGACACCTTCGATAGGTTTTACTCCTGTGGATTTTTCTTCAACATATACCCCAGGTGATAGATATTCAGTCATATTATACCTCCTTATAAAACTTTTAATATTATATTATTATTTATTTTCCCTTTCTTATATAGCTGCTTTTCCTCATTTCAGGTTTTTCAGCTTCTTCCATAACCACGTTTTCTTTTATCAATAAGTCCTGCAGATGCGATGACGATAAATCCTCATCTGGAACATCTGCTGTGCCTTTCTCTGAAAGGTCGATATGTTTTCCGCCTTTCAAATGGATAATAAGTCTCTGATTGAGTTTATTTCGTATTACTGGCATAAACCTCCCGTCTGAAATCTTCAACGATACAAATTTTCAATAATTACTTTGCACTATCTTATTTTTGAAATACCTCCCCCGATTTTTCAGGTTCAGTTAATTTTGAATCTAAAGTTTAGCACCTCCATCCTACTGTCTGGTTAGCATTATCGGTTCGATAATACGTGTCATTACACCTTTTTTTAACTGAACGGGAACGCTCCCGCTTATATATCCATTTTTATTAATAGTTAGTGTTATATCTATATCACTATCTATGGTAAACATGATGAAAAAACCGCCGCTATCTTCCGAAGTTGCGCTCTGTGTCATGGATGTGACGGTAATTGAGGCATTGGCAATCGGCCTGTAGTCCTGGCCTGCAATCTTTCCCACAAGGACTGTAATCCCGCCGGGAAAGGGGTAATTGGATTTCGGGGTCAGCGTCAATTCGGCAAAAGGCTGTTTGGGGTCAATCGATTTGGTATCAATTGTCAAATTCCCGGGTTTGTAAAAATGACCGCCGCCTGTAAGGACGTGCTCCCCTTCGGGAAGGTCTATCAAAAGGAAATAACCTGTGCTGTGTTGAAGAATTTTTCTCTTTACACCTGTGGCTTTTAAGGACACGTCTCCGATAGTCTTTTTATCAGGGGAAAGGTCGTCTTTCAGCATTACTGCAAGACCCAGGACTGACTTTGTTCTTTCAAGAAAGGTCATGTACCTGCATCCATCCTGTATACGTCGATATCCCTTTCCATGACTCTTTTAATCACAGCGGGCGGCTTTCCGGACGGGACCCTTACAGGGCTCAGGATGTAGGAAGCCGAAAGCTTGAAAGGCTTGCTGGGAAATCTCTCCCAGAGTTTGTTTATTTCATCAAACGTAAAGTTGGTGGGAACGACCCGTATCTCCTTATTTCCGGCATCTATCAGCCCGCCTTTAAGCAAATCTCCTTTGAGCACTGAATTATCATAGAATAACTGCATGAGTTTTTCGATTATTATCAGTTCGGTTTCTTTGACTTTCGCGTAAGGAGTAAAGATAAAGTGTAAATCAAGAATAAGCGGCGGATATCGCATCTTGTCGGTATCGATAGGCTCAGATGAGGTATTCCTTAAATAGCCATTTTCAATGATTTGATACAGGAAGACTGAAAGCATTGTATTCCCGGTCGGTTCGATCTCTGCGGGTGAATCAAAGACTATCGAATTGTCCGCCTTGAGTTCTGTGATGTTATCCTGGAGGAGCGCCTTTAAGGAGTCTCCGATATCTTTTAAAATCGCCATTTATTTTCCCTCTTCCTCTATCATTTTGTAATAAGGCTGGAACTCTTCCTTCAAAAACGGTTTCCCCATCTTCATGTATTCTTTCTTCGCTGCCCGCATGATATGATGCATCCCGATTGCAGAGGATTCCTCGGCAGCATAAAATGCAGACGATAACGCGATGTTCTTGATATTTCCGCCTGCAAGCTTCAATCTCTCAGCGAAAAATGTATAATCTATATCCCCTGCACGCGGCGCACCTTTCGGAAATATTCCGCTCCATATGAGTTTTCTCTGGGTTTCATCGGGGAAGGGAAAATCAATCACAAATTGCATCCTTCTTAAGAAGGCATCATCAATGTTTTTGCTAAGATTGGTGGCAAGTATGACAACGCCCTCATACTCTTCCATTTTCTGGAGCAAATATCCGATTTCTATGTTGGCATACCTGTCGTGGGCGTCTTTGACCTCGGAGCGTTTTCCGAAAAGGGCATCCGCCTCGTCAAAGAACAGGATGGCGTTACTGGTTTCCGCCTCCTTGAATATCTTGCTCAGGTTTTTTTCTGTTTCGCCGATGTATTTGCTGACCACGTTAGATAAGTCGATTTTGTACACATCCAGTCCCGCATCGTGGGCGATAATTTCAACAGACATTGTTTTCCCGGTACCGGACGGCCCCGAGAAAAGGGCATTCAGCCCCTTTCCCAATGAGAATTTCTTATCAAAACCCCAATCCGTATAGACGATTCCCCTGTATTTGATATACCCTGATATTTCTTTTAACTGTTTTTTTATGTCGTGGGGGAGAACTATATCCTCCCATGTATAGTGGGGTTCGATTTTCCTGGAATAGGCGGCGAGGTTCCTGTTGGACTGCGCCTTGCATCCCATGTTAAGAACTTCCATTGATAATTTAGAATTTCCCGGGTTTTTTGCAACCAGAATATTTTGCGCCGTGGATATGGCATCTTTTATCTGGCCCCCGCTGAGATTGAATTTACCTGCAAGGGCATGAATATCAACATCATCCCGGGCGTTGCCATTCAATTGTGATTCCCAAAGGCGCTTACGAAGCAAAAGGGACGGGGAGGGAAATGCCTGGCTTATAAAGCTATGATTTTTTAAAATCCCGGCAGGCTCCCAGTATTGCTCACCTGACAGGAAAATCAAATTCGGAAAACGGTCTAGTTCCATAAGTATCCCGGTAACTCCAATATTCTCGTCTTTCAGCAGAGTATCAAATCCTTCAAAATACATTGAAGAATTCTGCAATAATGCCTCGCGAAGGACAGGCTTTAAATTCTCCAGATTTTGCTCTTTCATCAAAGCTTTTGAATTCACAACGAGCATTGACATTCCCAGTTCATTGCATACGGCTTCAGCAGCCATCTTCTTTCCAGACCCGTATGTACCGTAAACAAAGAACATCGGGATTTTAACAATTGAATGATTATTTATCAGATTCCTGAATGTAGCTATCGTGTCCTCAGGAAGGATAAGATCCCGGAAGGATTTTTGCGGTTTTATTATTGCCGCGATATTCCGGATCTTCCGGTCTATCGAATTATCCCCGAAGAGAAAGTTTATTATCCTGTCATCGACTTTAAGAAATTTCGATAAAAGGGGAACCTGTTCTTCTCCTATAAGATATAAAAGCCTGTTCCTGATCAGGGGGGCATCTTGCGAAAATATATCTCTTGCCCAGAGTCTTTCTTCAGTCGAACTGCATAGAAGTCTTATCACAAGGTCAACACCTGGCCGCTTCCTGGTCACGTCGTTCTGGAAATATGAATACAGCTTTTCATACCGCATGTCAAGTTCAGGCGCGAGGCAGACCAGCAGCGCATCGACCTCGAACGGCTGTAAATGAAAAATCTCGGATAAGATATGAAGGCGCAGTTCCATTCCCTGCTTTATGCTTTCGGCTTTTTTTGTATTTATTTCCCTGGTTATTTTTTCAATTTTTGCATGTTCCAGGGCTGAACGGGCATAAGCATTCGATTCAAAGAGAGGGGTTTTTAGAATCGCAGTTATTTCGTCTTCCGAGATATACAAACCCTGGAACTCCTGTGAACTCCCAACGTGGTCAGCCTTTGATTTTTCATAATACAGGCGGATTATCGTATCAATCCGGTTGAGTTCTTCAAGAATATGTTCAAGATTGTTTTTGTATATTGCCATAATG
>JAPMTY010000016.1 GCA_026552835.1 Candidatus Methanoperedens sp. | reverse complement strand
TTCAGGTGATATTATGAATTTCATGGTAAAAGGCACATTCAAAGCAGGACTCAAATGGGAAAGATTTACAAAAACAATAACAAGTCTGAATAAAAAGAATGCATCAGAGAAAACATATTCATTAATAGGAAGTGAGCACAGGCTTAAACGCCGCCTGGTAAAAATCGAATCAGTAGAAGAGGTTGCAAAATGAGCGGTGTATTGACCCAGCAGCAGCTTGAGGATTTGTCCGAAAGACACCAGGCTTACCAGTATCAGGCTGAGTCATTGGCCCAGCAGATAAACATGGTAAAGCTGACCATCAGGGATGTGGAAACAGCATTAACGACAATCACAGCCTTGAAAGACGAACCTGCAGGTCAAGAAACCCTTGTGCCAGTGGGATTCGGCTCTTTTGTCAAAGCCACACTCACCAGCACGGATACAGTCGTTGTAGGAGTTGGCGCAGGCGTGAGCGTCGAAAAGAATGTTGAAGATGCAAAAGTGTTCCTTGATAAGAAAAAAGAGGAGCTTAGCAAGTATCTTGAGCAATTAAACGGCACAATCACAAAACTCGGGCAGGAACTGCAGAATATCCAGAAGCTTGTACAGAAGCACCAGCAAGCGCAGCATGCCCAGCAGCCCATGCGCGCCCAGTGAGTTTTTCCCGGTGAATTTTTTTTGTAAATATGTTTGATAAACTAAAGGAAAAGCTTGGCAGTTTTAAAAAAATCCTTGGCGGCGCAATAGAAGAAAAAGAGAAAGAAGTCGTAAAAACAGAGCATGTTAAGGAAGCGGCTCAAGCCGTTAAAACAGAAGCCGCAGTTAAAAAAGAGACTCTAAAAACTCCCGAGCCCCCTGCAAAAGCGCCTGAAAAATTCGGCATTTTTGATAAGATTAAAGCTGCGGTTCTTGAACAGGAGTTCATTATCGAGGAAGGCAGCCTGAAGGACCATTTATGGGAACTTGAAATGGCGCTTCTTGAGAGCGATGTGGCGTTGCCTGTGGCTGAGAAAATCGTGGAATCTGTGAAAACAGAACTTGTGGGAAGCCGGAGGAAAATCGGCTCTGATACAGGGAAAATTGTCGAAACTGCGATTAAAAACGCGATTTTAAAAGTAATATCGGTTGACTCTTTTGATTTTGACGGCTTTATTAAGAAAGCCAATAAGCCAGTAAGCATTGTTTTTGTCGGAGTGAACGGAACTGGCAAGACAACGACTGTTGCCAAAATGGCAGAGCGTTTCATGGCGCAGGGATATTCAGTGGTGATTGCCGCAGCCGACACATTCCGCGCCGGCGCGATTGAGCAAATCGACAGGCATGCAGAGGCTCTTGGAGTGAAAATAATCAAACACCAGGAAGGTGCAGACCCTGCGGCTATCGTGTACGACGCAGTACAATTCGCAAAGGCAAAACATAAGGATATCGTGCTTGCGGATACGGCAGGCAGGATGCACACGAATGTGAACCTGATGGATCAGTTAAAGAAGGTGTGCAGGGTGAACCAGCCCGACCTTGTTATTTTTGTGGACGAAGCTGTGGCAGGAAATGATGCGGTTGAACGTGCCAAGCTGTTTAACAATGCAGTGCCTTTTAACGGCAGTATCCTGACAAAAGCGGATGCAGATTCAAAGGGCGGGGCGGCTATATCAATATCTTACACGACAGGGAAGCCCATATTATTTTTGGGAGTAGGGCAGACGTATAAGGATCTGGTGAAGTTTGAGCCGCAGTGGCTTCTGGCAAGGTTGTTTGAATAGTTTTTAATTATTGCCTGAGTAAAAGGTTCTGGATTTTTTCTATCAAAGGATGTTCAGGAAGCCCATCCAATACGAGCGTGAACTTGGAATCAGGATTCAACTCCATCAACTCTACCGTATTTTGAAGCGCGACTGTCAAAGATTCATAGTCAGGCTCATCCGTAGTTTCAGCGTTGAAAGGATGGGTTTCCTTCAATTCTATGGGATACGGACCGAACGGCGGCTTAAAATCAAGCACCCAATCAAAATCATCTTCATTACCAGTCCTTCGCGTCCTGATAAGCACCCTGCCTCCAAGCTTCAGGTTTTTAAGCTTCTTCCTGTACCGAACAACCTCGGGCCTGAGTGCCGATTCAGGTCCGCTGTAAAAAAATGTAGAGTTCGATACGGGCTGGAATTGCTCTATCCAATCCGAATGGTGAAGCGCGCGCTTGAGCCCGTTTAACAACTGCGGATGCGCCCTGCACCGCTGCTCCACGAGTTCCCAGAGGCTTCCTTCTTTAATCGCCTGTTTGACCTCCCTGATTTCCTCAAAAGTCACATAGAGATTATGGCGCGCCAGTAATTCTTCGCGTTTCTCGCTATTTATCAAATCATTGGCATTATGAGATACGCATACCGGGCAGGAACACGGCAGGTACTGCAGGTTTTCGACATGATATGTGCCGCGCACGGTCATGTACCGCCCGTCCTTGGCATACAGCGCATACGAAGCCGAATCGAACAAATCGCAGCCTAGCGCCACTGCGAGTGAGAACATCATGGGATGCCCGGCGCCGAAAAGATGCACAGGCGCCGCTGGTGAGAGACCTTTTTTTGATGCCACGATAACATCCACAAGGTCGGAATACCTGTATGATTCCATGAGCGGCACAACAGCCCCGAGCGGATAGACGTCAAAATCAAGCTTGCTTAGTTCATGCGCAGCCCGCTCGCGCAGGTCAGGATAGGTCGAACCCTGCACAGGCGCGGCTAACAGCATGTCTTTTTTTAACCCGAGGGCTTCTTTTGCTCTCGTGTAGGTGATTCCAAGCTCTTCTTCGGCGCGGGCGCGCTGGACATCGGGCGGAGTGGGTATGTCAAGAGGTACGCCGATGTCCGAGCCGATTTCCTGCTGGAATTGAACTATCTCCGCGTTATTTACTTCCACCTCGCCATACACTGATAATTGATATGAGCCTGAGTCGGTCATTATCGGGCCGTCAAAACCTATCAGAGAATGCAGCCCCTCGCTGCGGGCGCGCTCCCTGAGTTCGGGTTTGCGGTAAATGATGTAAGAATTCGTGATAATAATCTCGGCGCCGAATTTTCGAAGCTCTGAGGGCTTGATGGTCTGGATATTGGGATTGACCACCGGCATAATGGTGGGCGTTTCCACAATCCCGTGGCGAGTCTCAAAGCGTCCGATTCTGCCGGCGCAGGCTTTATGGGTTATTTCGAAGATTGGGGGCATGATGGGCTAAGTTATGATGGAGGAGTATATTAGGGTGAGGTGGTACTGTTAACTCATTCTTGATGAATGGAAACTTAATAGGTCTATGATGAGTATAATCATATAAATTTACAAAATATTACATTTTGTCAATCGTTTTGCATACATACACACCTATAGACTAGAGCTTCGATAATCTATATATTTACACATTGTCGTATTTTATCATACAAATACTTACAAAACGTAAGCTTTATATTACATAACGTAGTAGAGAATGATGAAGGATATGGACGAGAATACAAAGGCAAAAATCACAATTCGAATTCAGGATAAAATAGTAGACATTTTAGTCTCCGAGAGCGATGCTTTCCGTGTACTGGATACTCTATTAGGTCGGGTAAAAACATTTATGCCTCCTCGTGTAGTCTCGCCTATACCACGTTCTTCTCAAGAAAGCAATCCAGAAGATATTAAATTGAATGTTCCTGAACGTTCTTTGATTGAGCAGTACATAAAAGCGAAAGATAATTATTCCTTTTCAAAAGATGAGATTATCAAACACTTTGTAGGGAACGAGCTTTCGAAACTTAATGAGAAGGACGCCTATAATTGGAAAAATGCACTTTATGCTAAAATAAACCGTATTCGCAAAGAAATTGAAGAAACCGAAAAGGGTAAATGGTTCAGTGTCGGTCGTGGTGATGATAAGAAGTTCAAGTTTGTAAAAGAGAACGAGGGTGAGATTAAAACCGTCGGAGGCGAACAACTTACAGTAGTGAATTACTAAATTACACTCATCTCGAGATGAGAGTGGACACAAACACCACAGGAATACCGGATTCAATCCAAGAATCCTGTTCCTGTGGCGCCACTACACATTAATGCCGAGGTGGCACAAGCCAGATTACTGCGATTGCCTAACAAGCATTAATCCAATCGGGTATCATGGGTTAAAATACCATCTTCAGCACTTACATATTATTATATAAGTTAATAATGTATATAGTTTTCTATATTTAATCATCATGCGCCAATCATCTCTTTTATCTTTACCTCCCCCCGAGTACACAGGGTAAAAACTACTAAGCTCTGTGCTCTCTGTGTCCTCCGTGGTTGATTATCCTTATCTGTGCTCATTTTAATAAAGTTGACAAAGCCATCTTTACTTATTCAGCTTCATTCATGCAAAAATTTTTTATCCGTAAGCCCATCTATGAGCATAATGCGCAATCTCAAAACATACACCTCAAAAGGCGTCCACAACTCCCTCTGGTACTGGGAAGACATAGTCTCTCCTTTCAAGGTCGCATTCAATTACATCTGCATGTCCCTCGCCCGCATCTCGCCTTCACTGCGCTTAAAGAACCTTCTTTATTCAGCAATGGGCGTTAATATTGGCGAGCATGTATCTGTTGGGCTTGAAGTGAATATGGACGTGTTTTTTCCCGAACTCATAGATATTGGGGAAAACAGCATCATTGGCTTTAATTCCACGATCCTGTGCCATGAATTCCTGGTCGGTGAGTACAGGACAGGAAATGTCGTTATAGGAAAAAACGTGACAATCGGGGCGAATACCACCATACTTCCAGGCGTCACTATCGCAGACGGCAGCGTGGTTTCAGCCCACTCTCTTGTGAACGGCGATGTGTCAGGGTTTGTGGGCGGTGTGCCTGCGCGGCCGTTGAAAAATGGAATAGAATCATGACCGGAACATTAGATCTGGCTTCAATATCAGATTTCTTCTTCTGGTTTAAAAAGGAACGAAGAGCCAGGTTCGTTGTTTTGATTTCCTGCATCATCGGAACGCTATTTGGTTTTTATTATTACCTGGGACAATTTGAAATAACACCTGTTTATTTATGGTTTTTCGTGCCAGACAGCCCTTTTTTCACCTTTATGTATGTTCTGGTTTTGCTTTTTTATTCATTCGGCTTGCGTTCCAATACATTTGATACGTTCACTTTCATCGGTCTCGCTAAAGTGGGCATATGGACGCTTTTTGTTTTATTCCTGAATTATGATTATTATTTTTCTCCAGAAACAAGGGATTTCCGGTTTATTATCGTGTTACTGCACATCGGAATGATTCTTGTGGCAATGACCCTTTTAAAAGAGATGAAAAAGTTAAACTTCAGCCGGTACTTATTGATATTTTCATTTTTCATGGTATCTGACTTTTTTGATTATGTCATAGGTACTCATCCAATTATTCCTGAAGAAAGCGTAAAAATTGTTTCATTTGTGACTATCGCCCTCTCGATAATGGCCTGTTCATTTACATTCTACTATCTTGAGAAAAAATCCGAAGCAATTTAGTACTGGAAGGTAAATCTTAGTTAGATGAAAGATACAATCATTTCATTATCAGAAAAAAATAGGAATAATAGATTTTTAAAAAACAAAATTGAAATCCGCTGCAAATGCGGTCATTCGGAAAACATGACTTACTTTGATTTCCTTGAAGGCGGAGAGTTCAATTTCGGGCAGCCTGTCCCTGTTTTAAGCCCGTTCATATCCGAATCCGTATATGATGAAACCATCAATGTCACGTCGCTTCACATGACAAAAAAATGCCCTGAATGCGGCGAAGAAATAAATGTGGTATTTCCTTTATCGCTTGAAAACCTCATCCCGATGTTACAATCGCAGCCGCCCGACCCCCAGATGTACGCGTGATAATCTTGGAAACCATTGAAACAATCAAGACACGCCGTAGCGTTCGTGGTTTCACTGAAAAGAACATAAGCGATGATGCAATTGAAGAGATTCTGGAAGCCGGGAGATGGGCGCCTTCAGGATTAAATAACCAGCCGTGGCGGTTTATTATTGTGAGAGATCCTGAAACAAAAACTGCCCTGTCAAAACTCACCGAATACGGCCCGACCATAAAAAATGCACCTGTTCTGATAGTGGTTTTCCTTGATAAAGACCACATGTATAATTATACCAAGGACGTCCAATCCGTAGGCGCCTGCATCCAGAATATGCTGCTTGCGATTCATTCGATGGGCCTCGGAGCGGTATGGCTTGGCGAGATATTGAAAAATAAAGAGTTGGTAAATGAAGTCCTCAGGGCGCCGGAATCGCACGAATTAATGGCTGTGGTCGCTCTCGGTCATCCTGTGAATAAGACGAGGGTTTCCGAAAGGAAAAAACTTGATGAACTTGTTTTCCGTGAAAAATTCGGTTCACGCTGAGCGCAAAAATCGCGGTTGGTTTAGATTACTCAGGAAACCACAGGTTTTCCTTTTTCCCCTTCTTCAGTTTCCGGATTTTCCCTTCTGCATTCATGTCATTCAATATTTCCAGAAGGTCTTTTTTTGAAATCTTTATGTTATAATCTTCCATCAGGCCTTTTTTGACATCCGTTAGCTTCATGGGTCCGGTCAGGACTTTCTTAATAAAAACTGTCAAATCCTCATAAACAGCCCAGGGATATATTATCCATTCCCATTTATCCTGCTTCTCTGCCCAGTAGTCCGGGATGCTGGTCGAACAGGTTTTATAATGCAGTACTCCAGTCCTTACCTCCAAAGGATTCTTTTCCTTTAAATAATCGATAAGCACGGAATATGTATCCCCGGTATCTACGACATCATCCACAATTAAAACATTTTTTCCTGATATATCCACAGGAAGAGGGAACTTTATCACGGCTTTTCCGAGCGTTGCCGCAATTCCCCAGTGTTCGATTTTTACTGCGGCAAGGTCTTTCTGGAGGAGAAAGTCACAAACAACACGCGCCGGGACAAGTCCTCCTCGTGCAACACCTATTACAAGGTCGGGCTTGAACCCCGAACTTTTAATCTTATGCGCCAGGACTTTTGCCAGCCTGTAAGACTCTTTCCAGCTTACAAGGTAGCATTTGAATTTGTCGCCGGGTTTTTCCATGTATCGTAGATGGTTTATTGTAATAGATATTCTTTCCTGATTCGATTTGTATCAACATATCAAGCAGTGAACTTTTTTAGTAATAGAGGACAATACAATGTTATGTTCTTGAGGGAGAGGGTTTTCGCAGGGAAAGGTGAGCTTAAGGCTGACACCGTACTTAAAAATTGCAGAATTGTGAATGTCAACACAAAAGAGATTATAAAAGGAGACATAGCAATAAGCTCAGGTTTCATCTCAGGAATAGGCGATGTGGATGACCTCATTGGCGGGAAAACCGAGATACTTGATTTAAAAAATGCCTTCGTATGTCCCGGCTTAATCGACGGGCATGTGCATTTCGAGTCAAGCATGGTGACGCTTACGCAATTTGCAAAACAATCCATCATCCACGGGACAACAGGAATCGTCATAGACCCGCATGAGATTGCAAATATCCTGGGCATAAAAGGTATCAAACTTGTCATGCAGGAGGCAAAAAGGCTGCCCATCGATGTTTTTATCACGCTGTCGTCGTGTGTGCCTTCAAGTCCTCTTGAAACGTCGGGAGCAAAACTGGGTCTTCCGGAGATTAAAAAGTTCCTTGATAAGAAATTCGTTGTCGGGCTCGGCGAGGTTATGGATTACCCCGGAATCCTTCGCGGGAATCAGGAAAAACTTGCAATGATCGCCGCCGCTCTTGAAAGAAAACTCGTTGTTGACGGCCACTGTCCCGGCGTCCGCGGCAAGGAATTGTTCGGATACATGGGCGCCGGCATCTCAAGCGACCACGAATCCGTAACATACAATGAGGCGCTTGAAAAGGCGCGCCTTGGCATGAAGGTCATGATACGCGAAGGGTCGGCTGCAAAAAGCCTTCAGGAATTTATCCCCCCATTGGTTCGCGACAGAATATCACTTGAAAACTTTTTCTTCGTTACAGACGACAAACATCCTGCCGACCTCATAAAAGGGCACATGAACGTAATAGTAAGGGCTGCAATCAAACTTGGATTGGACCCGCTTCAGGCGATTTCAATGGCTTCCATCAATACGGCGCGCCATTACAGGATAGACCAGCTCGTGGGCTCGATAAGCATCGGCAGGCGGGCAAACCTGGTGATACTTGATGACCTGCAGAAGTTTGAGATAAAAAACGTGATGGTACGCGGCAGGATGAAACCAAAAATAGAGGGAATCGAATACCCCGGTTATGTCTTCAGGACTGTGAAATATAAAAAAATAGAACCGGACGACCTGAAGCTTAAATCCGGGAAAAAGACGGTTTTTGCCCATATCATAGAGATCGTGCCGGGTCAGCTTATTACGAACAGGAATATCGAAGAATTAAAAACCGACAGGCAGACCGTTATGCCTGACATAGAGCGCGACATTCTTGCCATCGCCGTGATAGAACGTCACGGGAAGTCTGGAAACATTGGCAGGGGATTTGTGCGGGGTTTTAACCTGAAAGAAGGCGCAATGGGGCAGAGCATTGCCCATGACTCGCATAATGTCATCCTTGCTGGCACGAATTTTGAAGACATGGCGCTCTGTGCGAACAAGCTCAGGGAATTGCAGGGAGGCATAGTGCTTGCAAAAGACGGCGTGATAGATTACCTTCATCTTCCTTTTGCAGGTATTCTCAGCACAGAAAGCGCATACGATGTAGATAAGAAACTGAAAGAGCTTCACCGCACTGTCAAAAAGATGGGATGCAGACTTGATGCACCTTTTAGCCAGATGTCGTTCCTGTCGCTTCCGGTTATCCCTTCCCTTAAGTTAACCGATAAAGGGCTTGTAGATGTGGATGCATTTAAAATAATCGAACCGATACAAAGATGATGAATATTATGGACAACTAACTCGTATGGGTTCGTATTAGTTCGTTATTACTTCCACTCTCTTGCCAACATGAGAAAAACTTATAACTTCCTTTTTCTATTCAGATAAGGTGATAAATTCTGCCGAAGAAAGCTTTACTCAGCGTTTCTGATAAAACCGGAATAATCGATTTTGCAACAGGACTTGTCCATCTTGGTTTTGAGATAATTTCAACAGGCGGGACTTCCGGGGTTTTGAAAAACGCCAGTATAAAAGTGAGGGATATCTCGGAAATTACGGGATTCCCGGAGATGATGGAAGGCAGGGTAAAGACGCTCCATCCGAAAATACACGGCGCCATTCTCGCGCTTCGGGATAATCCTTCCCACGTAAAAGAAGCGGAAATACAGGGCATCGAGTTCATCGATATCGTTGCTGTCAACCTTTATCCTTTTGAAAAGACGGTGGCAGCGGGCGGCAGCCTTGAAGAAGCCATTGAAAATATTGATATCGGCGGACCTGCCCTTGTCAGGGCTGCCGCAAAAAATTACAGGCATGTTGCCGTAATAACCGACCCGGAAGATTATCCCGGAATACTTTCGGAACTTAAAAACGGGACAATAAGCCAGAAAACCAAAGAGCGCCTTGCAGTCAAGGCATTCCGGAGAATAGCCGATTATGATTGCGCGATTGATACATACCTGAGCAGCAAACTTACGAATGAAGATATCCTGCGCCTGAAATTCGTGGAGGGAAGAACGCTGCGGTACGGGGAAAACTGGCACCAGATCGCTAAATTCTACAAGGAACCAGGTGTTACCGAACCATCCATAGCAAACGCAAAACAGCTTCACGGAAAGGCCCTTTCGTATAATAATTATGTGGATGCCGAGGCTGCATTGAATGTGGTTCTTGAATACAGGGACAGCATCGCTGTGGCTGTGGTCAAACACAGCAACCCCTGTGGATTCGCAACCGGCAGGACACTTCCGGAAGCCCTGTCAAAGGCGTGGGACGGCGACCCCGTATCATCATTCGGCAGCATAATATGCATGACGCGGAGACCCGACCTCGCGACGCTGGAATTCCTGAAAGGAAAGTTCGTGGAATTGATAATCGCTCCGGGATATGATGAGGATGCGCTCCTGTTTTTGAAGAACAAGAGCAAAGACCTCAGAATTCTTGAACTGCCAATGGATAACGGGACGCCGCTTGAAAATACGTATCGTTATATCGTTGGCGGCATGCTTGTCCAGTCGCGAAACCGGGGACTGTATGCCAAATGGGACGTGGTCACAGAGCATCCCTTCCCTGATGAGAAAAAGGGGTTGGCTGAGTTTTCATTGAATGCCTGCAAATATACAAAATCAAATGCTGTGGTCATTGCATGGGAGTATGAAAAAGGGTTTTACCAGATACTTGCAATAGGCGCAGGGCAGCCAAACAGGGTGGATTCGATACGGAAACTTGCAGCCACAAAAGCCCGGGAGAACCTGAAACTATTGTATGAAAGGGAAAAACTAGCTATTAGCGAGGATGAGTTTGCAAGAAATATCCTTAGTGAGTGCGTACTTGCGTCCGATGCTTTCTTCCCGTTCGATGACAGCATCATCCACTCGGCAGAGAATCATATCAGGTACATTGTATCGCCAGGCGGTTCGATAAGGGACAAGGAAGTTATTGCTACGGCGAACAGGCTGGGTGTGTCGTTAGTGTTTACAGGAATGAGGCATTTCCTGCATTGAAAAGGGAGTGAAAGCTTTAAATTCATTTAACTTAAGAGAAGTACCATGAATAAAACTATAAAAATATTGCTGATTGTTGTCTTCTTAATTTTTATCGGTGTTCCAATCTTCATGTTTGCATTCAATCTATGCCCTCCGCCAGGTCCCTGGCCAAAGCCCCCCTGGTGCGAAGGTGGGATTTCGTTTGGTGTTTCTACTCCAACCTCTACACCAACTATGACTCAAACACCTACAATTACTCAAGTGACCCAAATTGCAACTTCTACCCCAACACCATCTGCAAGCGTCCAGCTTCATGGAGAGAAGACAGATGTATCAGTTGGAGAAGATATTATATTTAAATTATCTGCTGTAAATAAAATTACAAAACCTGTGATGACGGTTCAGGTAATACTAATTCCACCTTCCGGGATGTCTGTGACTTCCTCAGAGTTCGCTACATCCGGCGCAGGACAATATACGACCACATACAAGCTTGAACCGGGAGCTGGAAAAGATATTGAAGTAAGAATAAAGACAAACCAGCAAGGCGATTTTAATGTAAAAGGGGAGATAATATATTATTATGGGGACGACAAATCTACCGCAGAAGACCAAATGCTGAACCTTCCCATAAAAGTAAGAGAGATATCAAACACTCCAACACCGACTCCGCAAAGCCCGACTCTAAGTTTCTGGGTATCTATATTGGTATTTGGGATTTCTTATAAATTGATAAAAAGGAATTAAAATCGATAAGACAAACCAGTTACCAAATCTGCGTTCATCTGTGTTTATCTGCGGTTTCTTTTTCTAAAGCTTCCCCATCTTTTTCAAAAACTCGGCATTCAGCACACTTGCATCCGCCGCACCTGTGATTGTGTTTTGCATCATGCAGATGTAACGTATCCAAGGCGGATGCGTACTACCGACACGGTCATGCCGTTATTGCTACGGTGAACAGGCTGGGCGCGTCCAAGTGTTTACAGGGATGAGGCAATTCATGCATTGATAAGAAAAAATAATAATAAGGTTCACCTTGCGTGCCATTATTATCTAACCGTAACGATTATATATGCTAATCACCATTATTCACTCGGTGATGGTATGCGTTTGAATATAGTTAGCATTAGGAAAACTCTTGTTATAACCTGCTGTTTATTATTAATTGGATTACTGGCAGGGTCAGTTATAGCTTTTGGACAAACTGTTACTCCAAATTCTACGGAAACTCCAACAGCGATCCCGACATCAACTTCAACAGAAACTCCGACACCAACTGCAACACCACCTCCCACACCGGGTTTATTGAACATATCTGCAAACCCGTCCATTCTAACAGTGAACACACTAACTAATGTGACCTTCACAGTGACCACAGCGGGAGTGCCAGTTAATAATGCAACAGTTACCTTGGGCGGAGTGGTAAATGAAAACAAGACGACCACCGCTACCGGCAGCACTGTGATAAGCGTGAACGCTTCAGCCGCAGGTACAATAAGTGCAATAGCAAGTGTACCCGGTTACGCAATTGTAACCACGACTCTGACGGTAACCGGACCTAATCCGCTTGCTTCCTGGTGGGTCATTGTTCTAATTATAGCAGGGGGAGAATTAGTCCTCTTTTTGATTACAAGATGTTGTCCCAGAGAATCGAATTGTAATAAAACTACACAGTCGAATAATACAGGTAACTCACAATCGAATAATACAGCCAACAAATCTTGGGACTTAGAATGTTTCTGCATCACCCCTGGTATGTTTATCAGCTTTTCTGTGGTATGGATATCATCATCAGTCTGGATATGTGGATTCTCAGCAGGTAATTTTCTGCTTGCCACCTTAGGAGCGGGAGTTTTAGGAGGAATAGTTTTAGACATTGTTGTTAATAAAGGGGAATATATTTTACCAACGACAGCAGAAGACGGCATTTATCTGGGTGTACTATACGGCGCAGTAGTGGGGTTTATTATAGCGATAACAACTATTTCCACTCACTACCCTGCTTTAACAGCGACTGATTCCCTAGCTGTCTTTGCAGCAGCTGCGACTGTGAAGGGTGCTTCGGAATATGCGTCTACCGACACACTCATAAAGAAAAAGAAAAAAGTATCCATTAAATTTAATTTAGGTCCTGATGACAAATTCAAAGAAGGTTTTAAAAAATCTGATAAACCCAAAGTCGAAGGAGCGATTCCGATAAAAAATGCTGACATTGAGCAGGTGGTGCATCTGAAAATTAAACCTAAAGATAAAGATAATTTTGTGATAAATAAGGATATTTTCACTCAGAAAAATCCAGAAACTAAATTCCAAGAATTTTCGGATGATGTTGAAATAAATTATCTGGCAGAAGGGGATTTTGAAGCATGGGTTTCATGGGATGGCAACGATGCGTACGATGAAGCTGAAAGTATCCATAAAAAGTTCACTGTTGTGAAATCTGAATAATCTGGCAACCATAATACAAAAAGAAGACCACCTAAATGATTATTAGGTGGTTTTTACAGTTTTCCCATCTTCTTCAGAAGCTCAGCATTCAGCACGCTTGCGCCCGCCGCCCCCCTGATTGTGTTGTGCCCCATGCAGATATACCGTATCCCTGGGCGGATGCGGCCTACTGATACAGTCATACCGCCGCCGATGTTCCTGTCCATGCGCGGCTGGGGCCTGTCTTTTTCTTCCTTGACCTCGATTACCGGAGTGGGTTCTGTGGGTAAGTCCGAAAGTCCGGGGTCAAAATCAAGGAAAGCCTGCTTAACCTCATCAGTCGAAGGATTTTCTGCCATTTCAGCCCAGACAGCCTCAGTGTGGCCGTCCATTACCATAACTCGATTACAGCTTGCGCTCACCTTGAAAGGCGCATCAATTATCTCGCTCCCGTTAAATTCACCGAGAAGCTTCTTCGTCTCGGTTTCTACTTTTTCCTCTTCCTGTCCGATATAAGGAATCACATTATCAAGGATTGCCATCGAGGGAACGCCGTCATATCCCGCGCCCGATATCGCCTGCATGGAAGCTATGTAGATTTTCTCAATCCCGAACTTCATGAGCGGTTTCAGGGTCACTGCCATCATAATAGTGGTACAGTTAGGATTTGTGACAACATAGCCATCCCATTTGCGTTTATCCTGCTGGATATCGATAAGACCAAGATGCTCAGGGTTCACTTCAGGGATGACAAGCGGTATGTCCTTTACCATGCGAAGTGCGCTTGCATTACTTGCTACTGCAAAACCGGCTTTTGCAAACTCAGGCTCAACCGTCCTGGCAAGTTCGGTAGGAAGAGCTGAGAAAACTATGTCTGCATCAACTTTTTTCGGGTCAACAGGCACCACTGTCATGTCAGTAACAACTTCCGGGATTTTGCTTTCAAGCCTCCAGCTTGCCGCATCGCCGTATTTTTTGCCTGCGCTTTTGTCGGAAGCCGCCAGGGATGTTATTTCAAACCACGGGTGTTTGCTTAGTAACTCTATGAATCTCTGACCTACGTTTCCTGTAGCGCCCAGTACTCCTGCCCTTATTTTTGCCATATTTCCTTGCCGGTTTTTATTGTTTTTTTATTTGGTTTTTAATTTTTATTATTCCATCGTAATTGCACTGTTAGGGCATGAATCCACACATGTGCCGCATTCGGTGCATTCTGCCTCATCCACTTTTGCCTTGTCGTTCTTGAGCTCGATTGCAGTTGCGGGGCATTCATCGACGCATATTCCACAGCCGGTACATTCTTCAGTTTTTACTTTTGCTGCCATTTAAGTCACCTTTTGCCTACCATTGAATAAGTGAAATATAAACGTAACGGTTTAGTTAATTGGTTTTTGACATATTTTCCCCGGGATACAAATCCCCTCATTATCATAACCCCTCCATTTCCACTGGAGATTCGTTTTGTAACGCTGGTTTTTGAATCGAAGTCTAAATATACACCAAAGTCTTCTGGAGGTCTATGTTATCAAGAAGAGTTGACCATTTTGTGGAGTCTGTCATTCGGGATATGACGCGGCTTTCAATAAAACACAATGCTATCAACCTTGCACAGGGATTCCCGGATTTCCCTGCGCCTCTGGAATTAAAACGCGCCGCAGCCTCTGCAATTATGGAAGATTACAACCAGTATTCGATTACATGGGGCGCAAAAGACCTGAGGGATGAAATATCGCGAAAAGCCAGAAGGTATAATCATATTGAAACTGACCCTGAAAGCGAGGTTACGGTGACATGCGGCGCGACTGAAGCCATGATGGCATCCATGCTTGCAATAATCAATGAAGGCGATGAGGTTGTGGTATTCGAGCCGTTCTATGAGAACTACGGGCCTGATGCCGCGGTTTCAGGCGCTGTTCCTCGTTTTGTTCCCTTAAATGACGACAACAGCATCGATGAAGATTCGCTGTCCTCTGCTTTTAATAAAAAGACACGTGCGCTTATATTGAATACCCCGAATAACCCGTGCGGCAAGGTTTTCACGAAAAGCGAGCTGAAAATGATTGCAGACCTTTGCGTTGAACATGATGTTGTCGTAGTTACCGATGAAATTTACGAGTATATCCTGTATGACAACAAAAAGCATGTCAGCATAGGCTCGCTTGATGGAATGAGAGACAGGACGATTACCATAAGCGGTTTCTCAAAGACATACAGCGTCACTGGATGGAGGATAGGATACGCGCTTGCAGAGAAAAACCTCACATCCGCTATACGGAAAGTACACGACTTCCTTACCGTTGGAGCGCCTGCGCCGCTTCAGCATGCTTGTGCCACTGCGCTTAAGTTCCCTGATTCGTACTATGAGGAGCTTGCGAATATGTATGACGCGAAAAGAAAGCTCCTCTATAATGCCCTGATAAAAGCCGGATTCAAATGCAAGATGCCTGATGGCGCATATTACATACTCGCAGATATACCCGGGGGGATAGATATGGATGATATGGCATTTGCAAAACACATGGTAAGCAAAGTCGGTGTCGCCGCTGTCCCGGGGAGTAGCTTTTACAGGAGCGAGGCAGGGAAACATAAGCTTCGCTTTACGTTTTCAAAGAAGGACGAAACGCTCATGGAAGCGGCGCGGCGGCTTGAGGGTTTAAGTATTTAGAAACCAATTAGAGCAAAATGAAGCTTGTCATAATCGATTACGGACTCGGAAACCTGCGCAGCATCGAAAAGGCGCTCCAGTATGTAGGCGCTGAGGTTGAAATCTCAAACGACCCCTCGGCAATCGACAGCGCCGACGCCCTGATACTTCCTGGTGTCGGGGCATTCCGCGATGCGATGATGCATTTTTCAACGCTTGAGCGTGTAGTTAAGGATGCAGTTAATGACGGCAAACCCCTGCTCGGGATATGCCTCGGTATGCAGATGCTTGCTTCGGAGAGCGAAGAAGGCGGACTGCACAAAGGCATCGATATCATTCCCGGAAGAGTGATACGGTTTCTCGCCTCCGAATTAAAAGTCCCTCACATGGGCTGGAATTCAATTAACGCTAAAAAGAACATCCCCCTGTTAAAAAATATCCGGAACGGCTCTTATGTCTATTTTGTTCACTCATATTATGTGAATACAGATGAGAAATACGAAGTCGCGATGTGCGATTACGGTATAGAGTTCCCGGCAATTATCACAAATGAAGCCGGAAACGTTGTGGGCACGCAGTTCCACCCTGAAAAAAGCGGTGCCACCGGCCTAAGGATGCTTTCGAATTTCGTGGAGAATTATGGACCTTGAAGGCTATGCAAAACGCGCTCTGGTGCGCAAAGATAAAAATTTGGCGCAAAAGCTTGCCGAAAGGATACTTGAGATAAAAAACATCTCGCAAAAACACGCAGATGAGATTGCAAATGCTGTTATAGTGGAGGCAAAAGCCACGATCGACCTTCAAGGTGAGCTGCTAAAGCCGTTAAGCTCAGGCGTGACAATGGGCGAATTAGGCGTCGGCTCGCGGGGCGCGGGTGACTTTTATACCCATGAGAAGATTGCCGAAGTTATCGGAAAGACTTCAGCAGTTGTGGATTCATCGCATCTTGACGATTCTGGCGTGGTGCGCGCGGGAGGGCAGTATCTTGTTGTCACCATCGACGGTATGCACTCGCGGCTATCGGATTTTCCATACATAGCAGGTTTTCATGTCGCACGCGCGGCGCTTCGGGACGTGTACGTGATGGGCGCGCGTCCGGTTGCGATGCTTTCGGACATCCATGTCGCTGATGACGGCGATGTGGCAAAGATATTCGACCATATAGCAGGCATCACAACAGTATCTGAACTGACGGGCATACCCCTGATAACGGGCAGCACGCTCAGGATAGGCGGCGACATGGTCATCGGAGAGCGGATGACAGGCGGTGTGGGCGCGGTGGGCATGGCTGAGAGTCTCACGGCGCGCATCCAGGCAAAACCAGGGGATGCCATACTCATGACAGAAGGCGCGGGCGGGGGGACGGTGTCCACGACTGCGCTTTACTTCGGGATGCATGATATCGTGGATGAGACGATTAACCTCAAGTTCATCGACGCCTGCGAAGCGCTGTTCGAGGCCGACCTCGTCGGGAAAATCCATGCAATGACAGATGTGACAAACGGCGGCGTGCGCGGGGATGCCAAGGAGATATCAAGGACGGCAGGCGTTAAACTGGTTTTCGAGGAAGAGAGGATGCGCGCGCTTGTGAATAAAAAAGTGCTCGCGATGCTGGATGAGCTTGAAATAGATTATCTTGGCGTGTCGCTGGATGCTCTTTTGATTATCGCGCCGCCTGAGTATGCAGATGAAATCCTTGGGTGCGTAAGGAATAAAGGCGTGGCTATCGATATTGTCGGGGAGGTCAAAGAGGGAAAGGGTGCGGAATTGATTGTTGACGGGGAAATCCGCGATTTTACGCCCCGCTTCAGGGAATCAGCATATACGCCTATCAAGAAACTTGTGGGCGAGAAGACGCCGCGGAATTTTGAGGCTATGAAGAGGGCTGTGGATAAAGCGGCGGCGGAGGCAGTTGAGAAGAAAAAAAGGGTTGTTGAAAGATTGAGAGGGAAATAGATATTCATGAAAACGGGATTTAGAGGCATCGAAAGGCGTACGGGTTTGTGACTGCAACGATAGGTTTTCTATGCTCGTATAAGACCATAAGAATAAAGAAGAATTTCTTTCAAGTGCTAAAAATAGGCACTCATCCAGAAAATACAGCCCAAAAACGATTAAGAACTATATTCACTATAATGAGGAGTGAGAGGAAAAAGATGTCAGAAAACCAGAACTTTGAAAATGCACTAAGAAAATTTGTTGATTCAATCGGAAAATCAATTTCTTCAGAGGATGGGCAATGGACGGTTAAAGGGTTTATTGACCTTTACAAAAATGTCTACACAATTTCTGCTGACACAAAAATTGTATCTAAGATACTCGAAATACACTTATTTCCAAGCATTCTTAAATTTGCATCCGACAATTCCTATAAAATAGTATTAGCGCAGCATCAGAATTATTATCCTGACATTTCTTTTGTAAGTTTGGTAGATGAAAAAATTAAATTTGCTGTTGATTTTAAAACGACTTATCGAGATGCTAACAATAGAGATTGGTGTAATGGATTTACGTTAGGTTCTCATGGTGAATATTTTGAAAAAAGAACCTCAACAAAAAATATTCAATTCCCATATAGCTCCTATCTCGGTCATTATTGCTTAGGAATTATTTATGACCGGAATGACCATGAAACTATTGATGATACAAAAGTTTATTGTATTGACCAACTTCGGTCTATAACATCTGTTGTAAAGAATTTTCAATTTTTTGTTTCAGAAAAATGGAAAATAGCCAGCGATAGGGGTGGAAGTGGAAATACTGCTAATATTGGAAGCATTAATTATATACCAGACATTTTAACTGGAAATGGGATGTTTTCTAAACTAGGTGAAGAATGGTTTGATGATTATTGGATAAATTACAAGAAAATTACCGTAAAAGGTCAAAAAGGTGAAACAAGAAAGATATCATCTTTAGAAGAATTCGTAAAATATCGCAAAGGAGATTTATCGAAAATAGTAAAGCGGAAATCTGGTAAAAGAATTGGAGGACAGGATGAGTAATATATTAATCCCTCCAATAAAATGTCAAGGTATTAAATCAAAGCTTATTCCAGAAATACGCCATATTGTAAATAATACAAAATATGAAAGATGGATTGAACCTTTTATGGGGTCTGGTGTTGTAGGATTTAATATTCGACCTGATAAGGCAATATTTGCAGATAGCAACCCTCATTTGATTAGATTTTATACGGATTTACAACTTGGCAAAATAACTCCTTCGATTGTAAAGTCATATTTGCAGAAGGAAGGTGATAATTTAGAAAAAACGGAAGGTGAAAATTACTATACAGTCAGAAACAGGTTCAATAAAGAACCGAATTCATTGGATTTTCTGTTTTTAAACAGAGCTTGTTTTAATGGAATGATTCGCTTTAACTCTAAAGGTGGATTCAACGTACCATTTTGTCGAAAACCAAATCGCTTTGCACAGGCATATATAACTAAAATTGTTAACCAGGTTAAGAATATTCAAAAAATAATACAGTATAAAAATTATTCATTCATTTGTCAGTCATTTGATGTGACTCTTAAGGAAGCAACGGGAAATGATTTGATTTACTGCGACCCGCCTTATATTGGCCGCCATGTTGATTATTTCGATTCATGGAATGAGAACCAAGAAATTTTACTTCACAATTTGCTAACTAAATCAGGAACAAAATTCATATTATCAACGTGGCACAGTAACGATTTTCGTAAAAATACATATATTGAAACTCTTTGGACGGATTTACACATTTTAACAAAAGAACACTTTTATCATGTCGGTGCAAGTGAAGAAAATAGAAACCCAATTTTAGAAGCCTTAATTACAAATTTTAATGCTGAACTTCCTGTGGTTGTAGACAAAATTGAATACCAACTACAATTGCAATCGTTTGGATAAACATCGCCTTCGCCATCCTTGCCTTCGGCGAAAAGAAATAATTAGCGGGGTAAAAATATGAACAAAGCCAGAGCAAATATAAAACCGGGATTAAGTGTAGGGATTATTTTAAAGCAAGACCAGAAGAGCGGGAAAATAACCCAGGGTATTGTAAAGAGAATTTTAACTAATTCTTCATTTCATCCACATGGAATAAAGGTTCAATTAGAAGACGGCAGGGTTGGAAGAGTCAAAGAAATTCATTCAAAATAAAGACCACCTAAATCATCAGCAGCCCTTTCTGCCAGTCATTAATAATCCTGACAGCCGCCCTCGTATCATCCACCTCGCCCTTCTTCTTCAGGCAGTTGCTCTCCCTCCCTATCAGTAAAAGTGCATCATAAGAATCCTGTCCCTCTATTGTGACATGATAGAAGGATTCCAGTGCAGTTTTATTCTCAGCACAAAATCTCTCAATTATCTTCATAGCAACACCGACCGGGTCCTTAATATGTGTTGCATCCTTCACCGAAAGAATGCCCTGTATAAACTCATCATTCTCGCCAAAGGGAATTATTCCAGGTGTATCCAGGAACATAATGCGCGAACCCGCACTTATAAGCTGCACTCCTTTTGTGTGACCTGATATTGACGATGTACTGGCTTTGTGTCTCCCGGCCACGCCATTGATAACCGATGATTTGCCCGTATTGGGATAGCCAAGGGAACCGACCAGTATATCGCGGCCTTTTATGCCTGCAGTTTCAAGAATCTGGTGTCTTAACATCGTTGTTCCGAACCTGGTCTTACTTGAAACAAAGACCGTGGGAGCAATTTTTGACAGGCGGGATTTGGTTTTCTCAAGGATTTCCTTTGATACAAGATCGCATTTGTTAAGGACTATTATAAATGGCTTCATTGAACGCGATACGTCACGCTCAACCTCGCTGTTCCGGGTTTCATCCGGAAACCGTGCATCGATTACCTCAAGAAGGATATCGGCTTTTCTTATGACATCCTTCACCATCATCTGGTAGCTTGCCATGCTCTGCGCTATGGTTCATGAGGATATAAGGACATCAGTAATCCCATGCCTAATATTTTCATATTCCCACATTATTCAATAAATCTTTCAGCTTTGGTCGATAGACTGCCAGAGCCCGATAATATTGCCTTCGGTGTCTTTGAAATAGGCTGCATAACCCATATCCCCCACCTGCATTTTACCTCTTATTACCTCGCCGCCCATTTTCTTGATGTTTTTCATGGCGATTTCCATATCCTGGACAGCTATAGTAATTACAGGAGCAGTAATAGGACGCTGGCGCTTCATCATGCCGCCATTGATCGAGCCCGGTTCCACAGGCATGTGGTTTTCATCAACAGGTGTTGTTCTGACCATTATGTATTCCATTTCGGGAAATTGTTCCGTCTCCCAGCCAAAAACGCTCTTATAGAATTTCTGCGCCCGCTCAAGGTCGTCAGCGGGAATTTCAAAATGCACTACTTTATCCATAAAAAACCTCCCTGCATATAGTTAGGGAATTGCCCGTTCATAAATGTTTTGGCCACCCCTTCTCAATCCTTAAAGCTGTCCTCCATTGCATATCTCATCAGAATCGGGGCGGGAACTAACAGGCTTTTCTGTTGTTAAACCATTTCCGCATCATGATAGAGCCTCATTGCCATAATGTGCCCGTCATGCGCGTTTATGTCTATTAACTCTCTCTTTCCTTTTATCTCCCATACTGGAATATGCAAAAGGTCCATCTTGAAGTTTATTTCATCGGTGCCGGGAGCAAAAATCTTGGTTTCAAATACGATTGTATCGCCTATCATTTCATTCAGCCTGACTTCTTTTGTATGTTCCCTGATGACGGAGTTCAGGGCTTTGGTCGCCGCGTCCTTTTGCTGGATGAGCGGTTGGCTTATCTCATAATTCTGGGTAGGCATGAAGGTGTTATCCTGGATTTCCTTGTATTTATTAAAAAAATTCTCTCCTGTTAGGGCATGGATATAACCTGCGCCTTCGCCTGTGAGGTCTACCATTTTTGATTTATACTTCTTCTGGATATTAAAAGAATAATTATAATACCATACCGGAATGAATTTTAAAGTCTGGCTTTTTGCAGTTCCTATTTTTGCTTCGGCTATGGACAATGCATCGGATTTCCCGATGTTAATAGGAATTGAACGCAGCATTACCTTGATAGTCCGCTCATATTCTTTTTTGGTAGGTTCCTGGACCTGTGCGGCTGCGGGTTCGATTTTCTCCGTGGAGGGCTTTTTTTCCTCATATCCAAGCGCGCCTGCAAGAACTGCCCTGCCTATCTGGGATTCAAGCTCGCTCCTGTCCCAGAGCATAAGGCCTTCATCAAGGGCGAGCAAGCGGGTTTTTTCATCAAATGATTCGGAAATCATTACGCCCTTGCCGTGATAGCTTTGAGCGATATTTGAAAAATACTTGATATTATTGAAATTTGGATTGTTTTCAAATTTTATTAATAAATGGTCAGAATCCTTTTCAGCAAGCAGGTCACAGATATCAGATGAACTTGTATTGTAACCGTAATATGTGAAAATATTTTTCACAATGCCAATCACTGCCTGCTTGTTCATGGACATAATACTTCTTACCTGACTGAAATACTTTATCTTTCCGATAATATATTCCTGATTATTGAATAGTTATCGAATTCGGTATATTTATAACGCATTGTAATTATAGTGATTGAATCAAGATGACAGACCTGATGTTCATAATCTCAAGAATTGAAAACATGATGTATGAGGTAACTTTTGACCCGCTCAGAGGCAAAGGAAAAATAATAGTAAATATTTCTATTGTTAATGAACCGGATTTCAAAAAGGTAACTGGATTCATCAGGCAGGCCGTGCATAGCGGACTTTCAGTAAGTCCTTATATAAAAATAATACGCGCGGGAGAAAAATTCGGGAATCTCACCATCGAGAAAGGAAAGGTGGGGTTAGCCACAACCTGCAGCATCACGATAGACGGCGTCTTGCTCAAGGCAGGCATACCGGTTAAACCCAAATTCGGCGGGGTCGTGGAAATACATGACGGCTCGCCTTTAAGGTTCACCGAAATCCTGAGCTATGACAGTACAACTATTGACCCTCTTGACGTATTGATGTCCCAGGAACTCACTTCTGTTGCTGAAATGATAAATACCGGTTCAGGTAAGATACTGGCGAATCTTCGGGAAGCTCCCATGGCTTCAAGAGATAAGATAGAACAGGTTCTTGATTCACTTGTCGAAGCCGGATTTTCCTGTGTACTTGAAGTGGGTGAACCTAATAATGATATACTCGGGGTACAGGTTGGAAAAGATAAACTGGGAATAGTGGTTATCGGAGGCACGAACCCCATGGCTCTCATCCAGGAGCATGGGATTTATATAGATACGCAGGAGATGTCAAGACTTCTTGATGTCGAAGAAATGGTTCACATAGATGAATTGAAAATGGATATTTAGGCAAAAAAACTCGCATAAACTATTTAAAGGCTGATTGCCATGTATTTATCGGGGTGAGAGAAATGACCATTAGAAAGATTAAAAAAGTCAAACATGGAATCTGCAAATGTCATTCGTCCTGCGCATAATAAAGGACTGAATTTTTAATAATTTTTGCTATATAATGGGTATGCAAATTGCCAGGTAGCTGGGTCGTTATCCCCGGCATCATCAAAATAACCATAAATATCGACCCTCGTGACAATCTTACCCATATTTTGATTAAGCTCATTTTTTAACGTCTCTGGCGTTATCAACCCGTTTGTCTGGGGTTCAAAAAAGTACCATGAGGTAGTCCCGAGTACAGTGGATTTGAATGAAACAAGCGCATGACCGGTACCGTCAGAGAAGGTTACCGCTGCAAAATATGCTTTGTATCCGGCTTTTTCCGAGGCAGCTATCATATCAGCCGTATACTGCCCGCAGATATATTCCTGCGGGGTGTATGCTCTTATATTCACGTTATAATCACGGAACCAGTCCACATAATCCCGGTAATTTACTTCCACGGCAACGGAGCGGTTGTCGATATTTACATATTTTTCCTGGGTTTTTGGGACAATCTCAGTGGGTGAAATGGCAGGTGTCGGGGCGGGTGCCTGAACGGTTTTGACTGCAATAGGCGTTGGAGTGGGGGAATCTGATGGTGCAATTACCGTTTCATTCAAAGCCTTATTCCCGCCTATGCATCCGGAAAATAATATAAAAAGAAGGATTAATATTATGTGGTATCTGCCCAAATCTCAATCACCGGTTTTTCAATTTACAAAGGGATTCTCTTTTATATATAATGTATAAGCGAAAGAAGATATTTAAATGTGGCGACGTAAAACCCTGTGATGAGAAAACAATATTCAGAATATGACATCCAGCAGAACATGCAGTGAATTGGCTATTATTATTCCAATAAGAAAAAGGAGAATATAAGCGGAAAAAAACACAGTTCCGGATGGGAATGATTTGAAAAGAACATAATATAAAACGAGCATTATAATGCTAATATACAAAATCCTTACCACGGCTCCATATATGATATTGTGGGAGCTTTTCCTGTGGGTAAATGTCCATTTGTATGGTAAAAATAAGATTTTTAACCCCCCCAATCTTTTTATTGCAGTACTTTCAGTATCCAGGTCGGGTGTTAAAAAATCGGTGCCTATATAAAAACCGATACTCAAGGCCAGCAATTGTTTTGGATTAATAGATTCATACCAGGCTAAAGCAGCAATTGCAATAAGAATCGCATAGTTGAATATCCTGTGTGCATTATAGCCGGGCATTATCTGGATAATTCGCTGGCTACATCCTTTGCAAAATATGTGAGAATCATATCCGCGCCCGCACGCTTTATTGAAACCAACGACTCCTGCACTGCCTTTTTCTCATCAAGCCAGCCATTGCCTGCTGCAGCTTTTATCATCGAGTATTCACCGCTGACGTGATAGGCTGCTGTGGGCATCCTGAATTTCTTTTTCACACGGTATAGGATATCAAGGTAAGGAAGCGCAGGTTTGACCATTATGATATCTGCCCCTTCTTCGATATCAAGCGCGACTTCGCGCAGGGCTTCATCCGCATTTGCAGGGTCCATCTGGTATGAAGCACGGTCGCCAAATGCGTAGCCTGAACCCGCTGCTTCCCTGAAAGGTCCGTAGAATGAAGAGCAGTATTTTGCAGCATAGGACATTATGGGAATATCCTTAAAATCATTATCATCAAGAGCACCGCGTATCGCCCCGACCATGCCGTCCATCATACCTGAAGGCGCAACCATATCGGCGCCCGCCCTCACGTGGCTTACTGCGGTCTTGCCAAGGATTTCAAGGGTCGGGTCATTTAGAATCTCATGCGTCTTGCTCACCATGCCGCAATGACCGTGTGAGGTATATTCGCAAAGGCAAAGGTCTGTAATGACAATAAGATTTCCACCGACCTTGCTTTTTATGGCGTGGATTGCCTTCTGGATGACATCATTGTCGCCGTACGCATGGGAACCAGTTTCATCTTTCTTTTCCGGTATCCCGAACAGTATTATTGCAGGGATTCCAAGTTCAGAAATGCTTGCGGCTTCGTCAGCTATCATCGAAAGCGGCTGACGGCAATAACCCGGCATGGAATTTATTTCCATGGGTTTTGTTATAGTCTCATCGACAAAGACCGGACAAATCAGGTCTTTAACATCCAGCGTTGTTTCTCTGATAAGTGGTCGGAACTTTGATGAACGCAATCTCCGCATGCGTGTGGTGGGGAACATATAACGTTTTATAGGATGGAAAGTACTTAATGATTACCAATAGTCAAGCGTAGTCCGAAATCTTTATAACTCAATAAAGAATTTATTGTAGCTTGAGGAGCAAGATTATGGAATCAAAATATAAAACATTAATACCTTTAATTATCATATTCTTCATTATCGGAGTAGCTGTAGGGTATGTGGCCCATAAACCGGTGACTATTGAGAAAATTGTGACTGTGACTGTTACACCAATTCCGACCACAACTCCCATTTCCACACCAATTCCGACCCTAACCCTCATTTCCACTCCAATTCCGACCCTAACCGCAACTGCGACTCCTACTGTAAGTGATTTCACTGTCAGGAATTATGACCCTTCAACAGATACTCCGACAAAAAAAATTGAACTTATAAACAGGCGAGCAAACCCGACTGAAACGGCTATTCATCTCGGAGACACAGTTTTAATCGAAATAACCGATTCTTCGCTGACTACGCCGTTGACATTGAGTCTGGATTCATATTCCAAGAATTTGGGCACAAGCGGTGCTGCCTTTATTACATTCAATAAGAAAGGAACATACACTTTTAAGGCTATCGCTTCTTCACCTGATCCAAATGTATTACCATCGACGTATGGAGAAGGGACAATAACAGTGTATTAATTTTGTATATTTTTAAAATCCCATATATATCGAATCAGGAAAATGGCTAAAATTTAGCTGGCTATTTTCCTGAATACGATAGAATCTTTTTTTGCATCCACTTCCACCGAATCCCCCTCCACAAATTCCTTATTGAGTATTCTCATCGCAAGAGGATCAAGGATTTTTTGCTGGATTGTTCGTTTAATCGGTCTTGCCCCGTATAAAAGGTCATAACCTATTTTAGCTATACTGTCCCTGGCTTTTTCTGTAAGCGAGATAGTAATTTTTCTTTCTTCGAGGCGCTTACGCAGTAATCCGAACTGGATATCCACGATTTTCGTTATCTCGGGAAGTTTTAACGAGTGGAAAATGATAATCTCGTCAAGACGGTTCAGGAATTCAGGTTTGAAACTCTTGTGCACGATATCCATTACTTTTTTCCGCATTTCGTCTTCATTATCTCCAAGCTCGAATATCCACTGGCTTCCGATATTTGAGGTCATGATAATAACAGTATTCTTGAAATCCACAGTGCGCCCGTGCCCGTCGGTAAGCCTGCCATCGTCAAGTATCTGGAGCAGGAGGTTGAAAACATCAGGATGAGCTTTTTCAATCTCATCGAACAATAGGACAGCATACGGGCGTCGCCTTACCGCTTCGGTAAGCTGCCCGCCTTCTTCGTAACCAACATAACCAGGCGGGGCGCCGATGAGCCTTGCAACCGTGTGTTTTTCCATATATTCGCTCATGTCAAGCCTTATCATTGCAGCCTCGTCATCGAAAAGGAATTCGGCAAGCGCTCGCCCAAGCTCGGTCTTACCCACACCTGTGGGACCGAGGAACATGAACGAACCGATGGGGCGTTTCGGGTCTGAAATACCCGCTCGTCCCCGCCTGACAGCGTTTGCGACTGCAATAACAGCTTCATCCTGCCCCACAACACGCTGCCTGATTCGCTCTTCCATGTGCACAAGTTTTTGCATCTCGCCCTCGAGCATCCTGCTGACTGGAATATGCGTCCATCTTAAAACTACCTCTGCGATATCTTCTTCGTCCACTTCCTCCTTTAGCATTTTCTGGTCCTTTTGTAGTTCGACCAGTTTTTTATTTTCCGCGTCAAGCTGTTTCTGGAGGTTTATTAAAACACCATAACGCAGTTCTGACGCTTTCTCAAGATTTCCTTCAACTTCTGCCTTTTCCGAATCCATCCTCGTTTTCTCAATATCCTCTTTTATTTTCCTGATTTTCTGGATGGCATCCTTTTCAAGCTGCCAGTGAGCTTTCATTCCGCTGCCTTTTTCTTTAAGGTCTGAGAGTTCTCTTTCGATTTTTTCAAGGCGTTCTTTTGAGTATTCGTCTTTTTCTTTTTTGACAGCCTGACGCTCAATCTCAAGTTGTCTTATTCTTCTCTCGATGTCATCAAGCTCTGCGGGCATACTGTCTATCTCTATCCTGAGTTTTGATGCCGCCTCATCTATAAGGTCAATTGCCTTGTCTGGCAGGAACCTGTCAGTTATATAGCGGTGGGAAAGTACAGCGGCAGCAATGATCGCCGCATCCTGTATCCTGACACCGTGGTGTACTTCGTATTTTTCCTTGAGACCGCGAAGTATGGATATAGTTTCATCCACCGTGGGTTCTCCTACGAGTACGGGCTGGAACCTCCTCTCAAGCGCAGGGTCTTTTTCTATATATTTGCGGTATTCGTTAAGCGTTGTTGCGCCCACGCAGCGCAGGTCTCCCCTTGCAAGTGCGGGTTTCAGGAGATTTGAGGCATCCATTGCGCCTTCGGCCGCCCCCGCGCCTACGACCGTGTGGAGTTCATCTATAAACAGGATAACTTTCCCATCCGAATCCTGCACCTCTTTTATCACAGCCTTGAGGCGCTCCTCGAATTCGCCCCTGAACTTTGTGCCGGCGACGAGAGCGCCCATGTCAAGCGCCACTACTTTTTTGCCTTTGATGGGTTCGGGCACGTCCCCGATGAATATCCGAAGCGCCAGTCCTTCGGCTATCGCAGTTTTCCCAACGCCGGGCTCGCCAATGAGCACGGGATTGTTTTTTGTCCTTCGTGAGAGCACCTGGAGAACCCTGCGTATCTCGTTATCGCGCCCTATCACCGGGTCAAGCTTGCCGCGCGCCGCAAGTTCGGTGAGGTCGCGGCCGTATTTTTTGAGAGCCTCGTATTTTGCCTCAGGGTTCTGGTCTGTGACGCGGGATGAGCCTCGAACTTCTTTCAGGGATTTCATAAGAGCGTCCTTTGTCACGCCGTTCTCTTTCAGGATGCGCGCCGAGATGCCATTTTTCTCATCCGAGATAGCAAGCAGGAGATGTTCTGTGCTCAGGTACTCATCGCGCAGGTTCTTCATCTCATTAAAAGCAGATTCAGCTACGTTGTTCAACCGTGTGGACATGTATATCTGACCTGCTCCTGCGCCTTCCACACGCGGGAGGCTGTTAATTTCTTCATCAAGCTGTGAGATTATTCCCGAAACATTGGCGCCGAGTTTCTGGAGGAGCTGGAGTGTTAAGCCTTCTTTTTGGTTAATTAGCGCAAGAAGTAAGTGTTCTACTTCAAGTTGCTGCTGGTTTCGGTCAAGTGCTATGTTCTGTGCATCTGTAAATGCTTCCTGGGCTTTGATAGTGAAACGGTCGAATCGAATGGGCATGTAAAATCTCCCTATAGTTAATTGACGATTGAGGGATTAAAAGGTTACTTTTACATTCATAGACGATTCCCAAACCATCTGAGCAAGGGACGAGCCGGGCGCACCTGCCATCACAATCCTGTCTCCTAATATCACTTAGCCAGTTTCAAAGCCATCTTCATGTCAATTGGTTTCATTAAATTAACAAGCGGATCAAAATGATCATCATCTGTTAAAATATGCCTGACATTTTCCACAATGCCAGTTGCAGCTATCAGTGAATCAACAGTAGGTATATCATATTTCAGGCGAAGTTCACCGGCGCGGGACGCAATTTTTTGGGTTACATTGACAAGAATGATCTCTGATGATTTTAACTGCCTGATTGTGGTTTTCATCCTGTCTATATCTTTCATACCCACTATCAGAACTGTATTCATCTATCCTTCTTGCGATCTTCTATTATTTCTTTTGTTACAGCTTCAATATCAAGGTCAGACCATGTGCCGCAAAGTGACCTGAGTTTTGCCATGGGCATTAATTTTATCGTACCCTCTTCTTCTTCTAAAAACAGCATCTGCCCCTCTTTCAATTTGTATTTTTTCCTCATTTCTTCGGGTATAACTACCTGTCCTTTTCTACTCATTCTTATTTTTTGCTTTATTTTACCATCGTTAGGTTATGTTTGACTATGTTGGGCAATGTTGGATGCTGATATATATTTTACCTTAAAACGATTTGTTCCGTTGGTTTAATGTCCTCAGGTTGAACAGCGCCCATCCCACTTTATCTACGGTTTGATTTCCAAGATACCACTACTTATTTTTGGGTAACGCCTCTATCCTTCAGGCAATCGCATCTCTCAAACTCAAAATCATATTCTTTATATAAACCCGAATCCGTACAGTAAAACGATGTTAAGAACACGTCTCCGGGATTTTATAATCACGCACGATGACTGGATATTTGCAGTTGCGGATTATTGCCACGAAGGCGGCATCCGTTCAATCCTGCGGTATGTTCCCGACCCTGAAGGTAAAAGAGGCACAGATAAAAAATACCGCAAACTTGATTTTGATGATGCGTTCGTGTTTATGAAAAAAGAGCGCCCTGAATGGGTAACCGATGTCCATATTATTCCATGGGATTCGGTTAAACAGATACTTGCGCCGAATGAGAGGCTGCCTGAGTTGGTGAAGAAAAACAGTAAAGTAAAAACAATTGTGAACACGCTGAAAGCTATCCCGCTTGACAAAATGGGAGTAACCGGCTCGCTTCTTGCAGGACTTGAAAATGAGTCTTCGGATATTGATTTCATTGTGTATGGAAGTTCATGGTTCAAAGCGCGGGATATTATTGCACAGGCAAAAATAGAAAAAAATCCCATCACAGAAATAAGCGATGAGATGTGGCATGAAATTTATAAGAAACGCAAGCCAGAACTGCCTTTTGAAGAATTCCAGAGGCATGAGCTCAGGAAAGGGAACAGGGGCATGGTTGGAGGCACTTATTTTGACCTGCTTTATGTCAGGGACTGGGAGGATATCGCGCCCTGCCTGCGTGGTCGGGATATCGGCCATGAAACTATCGAAGCTACTGTCACAAATGCCGATTTTTCATTTGACAGCCCGGCGATATACAAAATAGACCATCCCGAAATAAGTTATGTGCTGTCCTATACCCACACGTATGCAGGGCAGGCGCTGGTTGGTGAGCGGATAGAAGCGCGGGGTGTCGTGGAGGCCGTGGGGAACATGAAGCGGCTTGTGGTCGGGACGACGCGGGAACCAAAAGGGGAATGGATAAGGTCACTGACATTGCTGGAAATTTGACAATAACTACGAGAAAAACTTAAATATAGAACTAACCACTTGAACAATTATGGATTATACAGTTGATACCATCACTCAAGTTATTAGTATGTTCAACATATCAAAAGCTTTTGGAATAGGTATTAATGATTTTTTAACCATTATTTTGGGTTCATTTATTGTAGGTTATATATGTTTGACATTTCACTACAAAATTTATTCCAATAATCAACGGTGGACGGAATTAGATTATTTTGAAAAAGCAATAGTCAGCTTGGTTATAGGATTCTTTAGCATATTAATTTCGATATACGTAGTCATGATATATCAACTCACATTTCCAAAGGATAATATAGACCGATTGGGTCAATTTTTCTTACAATTGAATTATATAACACCATTTTTATACTTCATAGCCTTTTCAACTATAGCTGCTAAGTATGATTACAAAGAGCTTGATTTAATTAAAAAATATATTAGTGTCTCTTTTTTCTTGTTTGTAAACTTGAATTTTGCATTTGCTTTAATTATTTTCTACCTTATTAGAAGCTGGAGTGGCTTTTTATTATTTTTAATAATTGTTATAGCATTTAATTATCGGCAATTAAAGGATTATTTACCTAGCCTTAGTGCCAGAATTAAAATGCGGAGTTAAGAAAAACCGATAGAAATGCAAAAGCTAAGAGCATCCATGAAGATGCCCTCTCTGGTTTACTGCGGAGTGCGTGCGTTCAAATATGCTCTTTTACCTTTTCAAAAATTCCCTTGCTTCTTGCCTTCTCACCGCTTGCCTCTGCAAACTCTTTAAGCAACTGTTTTTGCCTGTCATTTAACTTTGTCGGGACATCGACCTTTATTTTAACAAGCTGGTCGCCTTTTCCTGAAATATGGAGGCTCGGGAATCCTTTACCACGAAGGCGGAATACATTCCCGTTCTGTGTGCCTGCCGGAATCTTCATTTTTGCCTTGCCTTCAAGCGTTGGCACTATAATCTCATCTCCAAGCGCAGCCTGCGTGAATGTGATGGTCGCTTCCATTAATATATCATCGTCGTGGCGCGAGAAAATATCATGCGGCCTGACATTCATTTCTACATACAGGTCGCCGGGTGGTCCGCCTTTTCCTCCTGCTTCGCCTTCGCCCGGAACCCTGAGCCTTGAACCCGTATCAACGCCGGGCGGGATTTTCACTTCCAGCTTGCGGCGTCCCTGTACCGTTCCTGAGCCGTGGCATGTGGTACACGGGGCCTCGATTATCTGGCCGCTTCCCCGGCATGTCCCGCATGTAGAGGTGGTCATGAACCTGCCAAAAGGCGTGTTCTGTGTCCTGCTCACCTGCCCTGTTCCGCGGCACGAAGGACATGTTTTGGGCGATGTGCCAGGTTTTGCCCCGCTTCCATGGCATACATTACATGTCTCAATCCTTGGGATTTCAAGATCCACGGTTTTCCCGGAGGCGGCTTCTTCAAAATCTATGGGCAATTCATAAAGGATATCAGACCCTCGTCTCGGTCCTTCGCGCCTTCCCCCGCCGCCGAAAAAGGCATCAAAAATGCTCCCTCCGCCTCCGCCGCGCCCGAAACCGCCGACACCGAAATCCCTTAAAATATCTTCAATATCCGGAGCCGCACCCCTGAAAATATCTTCCTGCGAGTACCTCATATCTATACCGGCATGGCCGAACTGGTCGTACTGCTGGCGTTTGGTCTGGTCTTCCAGTACGGCATAGGCTTCCGATATTTCCTTGAATTTCTCTTCTGCGTCAGGAGCTTTGTTCCTGTCCGGATGGTACTGCATCGCAAGTTTGCGGTAAGCTGTCTTTATGTCATCCGCTGATGCTTTTTTATCCACGCCGAGAATTTCGTAGTAGTCGCGTTTAGTAGCCATGATTTGCGGTTATAATGACCTTGAATATAAAAAAGATATGTTTTTTAAAGACGAAAATGGGGTATGGGATACCCCACTGATTTTTTTAAGAATGCGGATTACTTCTTATCGTCATCAACTACCTTATATTCCGCATCCGTTACTTTCTCGTCTTTCGTTTCATCCTTCGGTGCTTCCTGCTGTCCTTTCTGCTCAGTCTGCTGCTGCGCCTGCTGCTGATATAATAGGGTGCTTATCGCATGCATTTCCTTGGTGAGTTCCTCGATTGCGGACTTTATCCTTTCCACATCTTCGCTCTTCATAGCTTCCTTTGCTGCCTCAAGCGCCTTTTCGACTTTGGCTTTCTGATCATTGCTGACTTTATCCCCGAGTTCCTTCAGGGTTTTTTCGGTTGTATAAACGAGCGTATCGGCCTGGTTCAAAACTTCGACCTTTTCCTTCCGTTTCCTGTCTTCATCTGCATATTTCTCGGCGTCTTTTATCTTCCTGTCGATTTCATCGGAAGCCATCTTCAGAGGCGCGGTAATGGTCATCTTCTGTTCCTTGCCTGTTCCCAGGTCTTTTGCGGTTACATGGAGTATTCCATTCGCGTCTATGTCAAAAGTGACTTCTATCTGCGGAATCCCGCGTGGCGCAGGCGGTATGCCCACGAGGTTGAACCTCCCAAGCGTCACGTTATCGTATGACATCGCCCTCTCGCCCTGGAGCACATGTATTTCCACGGTGGTCTGGCTTTCCGCAGCGGTCGAGAATATCTGGCTTTTTCTTGTGGGTATTGTTGTGTTCCTGTCTATGAGCTTTGTCATAACATGTCCCAGCGTCTCGATACCGAGGGTGAGCGGTGTAACGTCAAGAAGCAAAATATCTTTAACTTCGCCTGCAAGCACACCTGCCTGGATAGCCGCACCCATTGCCACGCATTCCATCGGGTCAACGCCCCCTTCCACTTTTTTGCCCACATATTCCTCGACGAATTTTTGTACTATGGGCATCCTGGTCGGTCCGCCCACAAGGATTACCCTCTTAATACCGTCGGGTGTTAATTTTGCATCGTTTAATGCCGTTTCCACAGGCGTTTTGCACCTGTCGATTACCGGCCTTATGACTTCTTCGAGTTTTGACCGGGTGAGGGTCATAGTCAGGTGTTTCGGGCCGCTGACATCTGCTGTTATGAAAGGCTGGTTGATTTCTGTGGTGAGGGTTGTGGAAAGCTCGATTTTTGCTTTCTCGGCGGCATCCCGCAGTCTCTGGTTTGCGACCCTGTCTTTGCGCAGGTCGATGCCGTGTTCTTTTTTGAACTCCTCGGCAATGTAATCCACAATCCTGTTATCCATGTCTGTGCCGCCAAGCTGTGTATCGCCCGACGTGGATTTTACTTCAAAAACCCCTCCTCCGAGTTCCATTATTGTAACATCAAGGGTTCCCCCTCCGAGGTCAAACACCATGATTTTCTGGTCGCCCTCTTTATCAAGACCATAAGAAAGGGCTGCAGCTGTGGGTTCATTGATTATCCTGATAACTTCAAGCCCGGCTATCTCTCCGGCATCCTTGGTCGCCTGTCTCTGGTTATCATTGAAATACGCTGGCACCGTGATTACAGCTTTTTCAACCTTCTCACCTAAGAAAGCCTCAGCGTCCTGTTTTATCTTTTGCAGGAGAAAAGCCGAAAGTTCCTGTGGCCTGTAATCCTTTCCGCGCAGGTTGTATTTGTAATCCGTACCCATTTTTCTCTTGAAAGCCGTGACCGTGCCCTCAGTATTTGTCACTGCCTGCCTCCTTGCCGGCTCTCCTGTTAATCTCTGCCCGTCTTTTGTGAATGCGACGTATGACGGAAATGCTTTGCCCCCGAGGGATATCCCTTCCGCGCTCGGTATTATTACCGGCCTGTTTCCCTGCATAACCGCTGCTGCTGAATTGCTTGTACCTAAATCTATTCCAATTATCTTAGCCATTATTTCACCTCATCTATTTTTTATCTATATCTTCAATATTTTCTTCCGATTCTTTGTTTTTCGATACTCTTACTTTAGAATAACGAATGACCTTACCGTTCAACATGTAACCCCTTGCAAATTCTTCAAGGATTATACCTTCATCACATTCATCAGTAATTGTCTGCATCATCGCTTCGTGTTTGTAGTGGTCGAATTTTTCTCCCAGCGCTTTAATCGG
>JAPMTY010000108.1 GCA_026552835.1 Candidatus Methanoperedens sp. | reverse complement strand
TCGATATGGTCAAGTATCCTCCCGGGGGTTCCGACGACTACATCCGCGTTCTTTAACCCTTTTATCTGTGGATTGATTCCGACGCCGCCGTAGACCGCAATGATTCCTAATGGCCTGTATATTGAGAATTTAATTAAAGCCTGTGCCACCTGCTCAGCCAGTTCTCGCGTGGGAGTCAGGACTAATGCCTGAATACCTTTTCCTTTCTCGGAATTCTGTAATATACCGGCTGCAAATGCAAGCGTTTTTCCTGAGCCTGTGGCAGACCCGGCTATTACGTCCTTACCTGCAAGTATCAAAGGGATCGATTTTTCCTGTATTTCACTCGGGCTTTCAAACTTTGAGTCGTTTATTGATTTCAAAACAAACTCATTTATGCCCAGATTTTTAAAACTTTCCATAATATTTATTTGAAAAAGCGTAAAAGCTATTTCTTATTAACCTCTTTAATTTATTTTTTTAAACAATTAAGAGCTATAAGCACAACTTTAAAAAAGTCTAGATTAATTCCTGCTTAAGAGTTATTAACCGCTAATAATGAGGGGCTCCCTTTTATACTTTTGGTAGTTTTCAATGGAATTCTTTCTGAGTTAAATTTAAATATAATAAATATACAGTAGGTATCCGCATACCTTTAGAGGAGAGAAAATGAGCATGAAAAAATCAATTAACCTATTATTAATGATTGGCATTGTTTTGCTTGCTGTTCCTGCCTACGCCGCGGAAGCATCAAAAGTAGATGGCAGCGATACTGCATGGGTTCTCGTTAGCTCGGCTTTTGTGATGTTGATGATACCGGCCGTCGGTTTATTCTACGGCGGTATGGTAAGAAAGAAAAACTCTCTCTCGACCCTGATGTTCAGCTTTGCCATCCTTGCGTTGATAAGCATCCAATGGGTACTTTTTGGCTATAGCCTTGCATTCGGGCATGATGTCAGAGGGGTAATTGGCAATCTTGATTGGGTTGGGCTAAACGGCGTAGGACAGCAACCAAATCCTGATTATGCAGCCACCATTCCCTCGCTGGCATTCATGATATTCCAGGCAATGTTCGCAATAATTGCAGTAGCGCTCATCACAGGCGCATTCGTTGAGCGCATCAAGTTTAGTGCATTCCTGATTTTTTCTTTACTCTGGGCAACGCTTGTATACGACCCCATAGCTCACTGGGTCTGGGGTTCGGGAGGCTGGCTTCGCAACATGGGTGTCCTTGATTTCGCCGGTGGGACTGTTGTGCATGTGAGCGCTGGAGTATCTGCGGTCGCAGTTGCAATCGTGATAGGCGCCCGAAAGGGATTCGGGAAACATCAAATGGAGCCGCACAGCATACCCATGACAATCCTGGGCGCCATTCTTCTATGGTTTGGATGGTTTGGATTCAATGCTGGAAGCGCAATAGTAAGCGGCGGGCTTTCAGCCAGCGCATTTGTGGTAACCAACACAGCCGGGGCAGCTGCCGCGCTCACGTGGATGGCCCTGAGCTGGTATCATAAGAAACCAAGCGTTCTCGGCACTGCAACCGGAGGTATAGTGGGCCTTGCAGCCATTACACCTGCCGCCGGGTTCGTCACACCCCTTGCAGCAATCGTTATTGGCGCAGTAGCAGCCTTGATAAGTTACTATGCAATGCTATTCAGGATGAGGCAAAATGTAGATGAATCACTAGATGTCTGGGCATGCCACGGCATGGGCGGGGCATGGGGCGTCATAGCAACCGGCATCTTCGCAACGACTCTTGTAAATCCCGCAGGCGCAAACGGCCTGCTCTATGGAAATTCCAGCCTTCTCATAACGCAGATAACTGCTGTTGCGGTAATATGGGTGTACTCTTTTGTTGTGACATACATAATTGCAAAAGTCATAGACGCAACAGTAGGAATGCGTGTGGGAGAGGATGAGGAAGCAATAGGTCTTGATATTGCACAGCATGCTGAGAGAGCATACGCGTGAGGTTTGAGAAAATGAAGAAAATCGAGGCGATAATAAGACCTGAAAATCTTGATGCAATTCGAGTAGGGCTTGAAAAGAAAGGCATAGTGAGCATGACTGTTACGGAAGTGCAGGGACGCGGGCGCCAGAAAGGCGTCTGCCTGCAATGGCGGGCCGGTGAGTATTGCGTGGAGTTCCTGCCAAAACTCAAGCTTGACATTATAGTGGACGACAGTAATGTGGAACCTGCGATAGAGGCTATAAGCGAGGTAGCAAAAACAGGCAGGAACGGCGATGGGAAGATTTTCATCTACCCGGTTGAAGAGGTCATACGCCTTAGCACCGGCGAGCGTGGAAAGCAGGCCGTTTAAGTCTCATTTTTTTCGATTATATTATCGGCGAACCTGCTATCAGGCTCCCGACCACATACCCCAGGATAACGCCTCCGTTAAGGAATGGCAGGCCTGCCTGGGGTTTACCCTTCATCACAAATCCCAAGAGCACTGAAAACCCTGCAAATGTCCCGATTATGGCGCCAATTGCGGGAATATTGACAGGACCGATAAGGGGAAGAGTATAAGAAGCCGCCTTTACAAAGAAATTCGCAGATACTACAAGTATCGTGGGCATCACGGCATCCCCGAGTCCCATAAAGAACGCTTCACGTTCTTCTTTGTCGAACTTCTCAGTAAGGAAGGAATAATTCCAGTGTTTTGGTATGACCAATAATATGGGAAGTCTCAAATCCATCACGCCTTCTGCAAGCGTTATCATGTGTTTTGTCCTGTACACCGCAATATAATCGTATACTAACAGCAGGACAAGTAACAACAATGTTCGTTTAATATCAAGCGAGATGCCAAAAATCGAAGCTGCGCCCGCCCCGATGATTATGCCAACGATGTCAATCACATACCACTCTGGGAATTTATGCAAAACGACTGTCAAACCTATTGAAAGTATGAGTGTTAATATGAAATTCGTTACCGGTGGTAAGAAATACGATAAAACTGCGAAAAAAACATAATATAAGGTCGAAACTACGGTGAAAAGGATAAAAGCCTGTATCATCCATTTTTTATTATATTTTATCACAACCAAGATGAAAGCGGTAAAAAGGAGAATTATCGCCACCCAGTAAATCACATTGCTTGTTGCTTCGGGATTGGAAAAAGCTTTCATTTGGTTCACATCAAACGGTTTGCTAAGCGCTACCGCGATTAGCTGGACGATAAGCAGCATGAACGCCATGCCAATAAAAGGAATATATTTTGTCAGTTTCAAATTAATCTCCGCACTTAATACGGGAGATTGGTTTTAAAAGTTTGCCAAAAAAATTTGAAATAATTCCATTATCAACAAACTATTTCTTTATCCCTTCAGTATATAGGGCAGATGATAATCGGGACTTTAGGGCCGGAGGGCTCTTACTCGGAAAAAGCCGCAAAACAATGGAACGATAAGGCGGAATTGCGATATTACGATGACATCTTTGATACCGTTGATGCGCTCTTGAACAAAGAAGTGGATTACAGCATTGTGCCGGTAGAAAATTCTATCGAAGGGTCTGTAACGGTAACGCTTGACATTCTTATGGAACAGCAGTTGAAAATCTCAGGCGAAGTTATAGTCCAGATAGAACACTGTCTTCTTTCAAAAGGAAAGCGCAGCGAAATCAAAAGAATCATGTCCATTCCCCAGGCATTATCACAGTGCAGGAAATACATTAAAAAGAATTTCAATAATATAGAGGTTCATTCGACCCTGAGCACATCGCAGGCAGCAAAGCTTGCACAGGAATCAAAAGAGTTCGCTGCCATTGCATCCAGGGAATCTGCAAAGACGTACGGACTGGATATACTGGATGAGAACATACAGGACGCCAGCGAGAACTTCACCCGCTTTATCGTAATCGGGAGAACCACCCCGAAGCCCACAGGCAATGATAAGACCTCAATTATCGTGAATCTGGAGAAAAACAGGCCTGGAGCGCTTTACGAGATTCTCGGGGAATTTGCAAACCGGAGAATCGACTTGACAAAGATAGAATCGCGGCCAACGAAAAAAGTCCTCGGGGATTATCTTTTTTATATCGACCTGAAAGGGCATATCGAGAACAGGATAATAAAAGACGCTCTTGATATTATAAAAAATAAAGTAGGTATGCTCAAAATACTGGGTTCTTACCCGGCTGCAAAGTAACCAACGAAAAGTTTTATCCGTTATTAAACCCATTATTGAGTAGCGTTCCAAAAATGAGTGGCTTATGGATATAATTTCTTTAAAAAAGCTTGCGCTTCTCGGCGCGCACAATAAACCTCTGGAATTATCGTCGGTTGAATTTGCATCTTATATAGATTCAAGCCAGCAGACAGCAGCGAGGAAGCTTAAAAGCCTTGAAGATGAGAACCTCATATCAAGACAGGTTTTATCTGACGGGCAGTTGATTTCCATAACAAAAAACGGTCTTCTTGCTTTACAAAAAGAATTGTATGATTACCAGGAGATATTCTCAGGGAATGGAAGCAAAAAAATCCTCTCAGGCAAGGTAATCACGGGGCTGGGTGAAGGCCAGTATTATATTTCACTTGAGGGTTACAGGAAACAATTCAGGGAAAAACTCGGGTTTGATCCCTATCCCGGCACATTGAATATAAAACTTGATGCACAGAGCATTGAGCTTCGAAAAAGAATTACGGGTCATATCAGGATTTCAGGATTTACAGACGAGAACAGGACGTTCGGGAAAGGCTCATGTTTTAATGTCAGGATATCCGATGTGGATGGGGCGGTAATAACCCCTGAAAGGACGCATTATCCAGAAGATATAATTGAAATAATCGCCCCCGTGAATCTCAGGAATTATCTTGATATCAGCGATGGGAGCGCGGTCCAGGTGGAGGTCATTAAATGAGCCTTAATGAAGCAATCGATGCCATACGCAAGGGCAAAATGATACTATTATACGATGCCGATGACAGGGAAGGCGAGACCGACCTCGTAATCCCGGCGATTTCTATCACTCCTGCCGACGTTGCCAGAATGCGTCGAGATGGCGGCGGACTGATTTGCGTTGCAATTCATAACAGCGCTGCCGAGAAGCTTGGATTGCCTTTCATGACCGATGTCTTAAGAAGCGTCTCTTTAAATGGAAATAAGGCTTTGCGCACGCTGGTTGAAAAGAAAGGGGATATCCCTTATGATTCAAGGTCGTCTTTTTCATTATGGGTCAACCACAGGAACACGTTTACAGGAATAACCGATAACGACAGGGCTCTTACCATCAAAAAGGTAGGTGAAACCGTGCAAAGGGTTTTAAACGGGGAAATGATTGATTTTGGTGAAGAATTCAGGTCACCGGGGCATGTCGCCCTGCTTCGCGCGGCATCTGGCCTTTTAAATGAACGGCGCGGGCAGACGGAATTATCCATAGAACTGGCATTAAAAGCAGGGATAAACCCTTCTATGGTAGTATGTGAGATGCTTGATGAAAAAACCGGGAAAGCTCTTTCAAAAGAGGATGCCAGGAAATATTCCCTCAAGAACAATATGCCTTTCATTGAAGGTAAGGACATCCTGTAAATAGATGTAATTGCACAACATATCAGCGTAAACGCCGCCGTTGAGATGGTAGTTGAGGTTGAATGTTGGTCTCAATGAGTTTTTGGGCTTTCATGTCCCATTTGTTGTCTAAAATAGCTGAATTGATAGTTCCTTTTTCCATCGAAATCAAAGCAGTATGATTTGTGATCACAGGATTTACAATATTATTTATTCTATTACCGTATCCGGAATTCCTGCTCTGATATTCAAAATAGAATTCCCAGCTATATTTAGAGGATGTTACCGTTTTATTTAATTTAAATGTTTCAAAGATTCCGTCAAATTTATATGTCGCCTCATTTTTTATAAAATTCGTAGCGATTAAAGCGTTTCCTTCTTTTGTGTAGTTAAGTGTAAAAAAAGCTAATGATAATGCAAATAATAAAAATATACCGATTACTGCTATTAGCTTTTTTCTTTTATTCAGCTTCACAATATGTCAATACCACTCCCCTAGAAAAAAGATTATTTTGTCAATTCTTTCAGGCGCTTGATGCTTGCCATCATGGCCTGGGATTCTTTTTTCTTCTGGTTTTCAAGATGCTCAATGATGGAATCAATATCTGTCTTGAGCTGGTATATCTTATACGGTCTGCCTTTTCCGGGTTTTTTCTCTTCTCTTTCTGCAATCCAGCCGAGTTCTTCCAGTTCTCGCATGGCGATACTGACTTCAGGCTGTCTTAAATCCGAACCCATTTCAAGGTCCCTTGAAGTTACATCTTTAACATTTTTTAAATAGGTAAGCACTTTTGCTACGTTTCTCTTTAATCCCAATTCGATAAGCGTGTCCGCAAATTCCTCATCGGCTTTGTCGAGCACATTGACTGAAAGACTTTTCATATATTTCACCCTACAGCTTTAAATGTATTCATTAAATATAAATCTTACGTTTTAATATAAATTTTAAAAGAAAAGTCTTTATATCAAACCTTTTTAGAAAATTGGTTATTACTTTTCATTGCGAACATCGAGGCATGACCATCAAAACGCATATATGATAGTTTTTCCTTATGAGACTGGGATTCGCATGGATTTAGTAATCTATTTCAATGGAAAATTTGTGCCAAAAAACGAGGCAAGAACCTCCATATACGACCACGGTTTCTTGTATGGGGATGGTGTTTTTGAAGGTATAAGGGCATATAACGGCCGGATATTCAGGCTTGATGGTCATCTTGAC
>JAPMTY010000107.1 GCA_026552835.1 Candidatus Methanoperedens sp. | reverse complement strand
AACACAAAGGCAACTTCAGCGCGGCAATGAGGGAGATAATCGACAGGGCTGGGAATTATAATTCGTTAAAGAATCTCTCAGTGATTGACAATTCCCTGTTAAAATGGATGTTGAATGAAATTGACGGGACGCTGATTCCCGACAGCGTACTTGATGAACTCATAGACCCCAATCTGGTCAATTCTATCTGGAAACTTGAAGAATCTCTTAACAACAAGTTCCGTGAACTTGAGTGGGACATTAACCTTTCATTGAAATACGATAATGACATGGCCCCTTCTGATGTGCTGATAGAGGTCCGGGGCGCAACTCAAAAAATAAAATTCGCTTCCTGCATACTGTCGCAGTACATGGTAAAAAATTCTCTCGGGAATACGCCTCTTGAAATCAGGTCAGTTTATACTCAGGATGGATGCATAAAAATCGAATTATCAAAATCTGATAAAAAAGGAGCGATTGACAGCTTAACTTCAAATTTTGGAGGGATGAATGAGGTAATTGAAGCAATAAAATCCCGTCCAACTTTTTGGAAAGCTGTAGTCAACGGGCATCTTTTGAGCAATTACAATATGGTCACGGTGCACAGGAATTATTTTGAGGACCTGCTTGCCGGAAAAATCCCGATGGGAGAAATAACGATAGAGGCTCTTGCAAAAAAACCCATACAGGAAATACCTCTTAATGAAATGCTTTCTCTTATTAAAGAGGTTTATGAAACATCCAGGGTCGTAGACAGGGTTGAAATCGACAGGGAAAATATAATATTATTTCATAATTATAGAAATAGTGAAGTAATAGAAAAACTGAAAAAGAGCCTTGTTACGCTTTTAGAAGCTAACGGGCATTTGTATGACGCAAAGTCAACAGCCAATATGATAGTGTTGTCGCATCGGCCTGATGTGGGAATTAAAATCAATGAGATCGTAAGCAATTTGAAAGTCAGCAACAGCAGGGTCGATCAGAACCTGATAATGTTCATGGCTTTCCTGAAAGGTCTCAAGAATATTCCGGATATACCCGTTTCATTGACTGCCCTTGGGAGAAGGATCGGTATTTCCCTGATGCAGGAATACGAAAGGGAAAACAGCATCAAGAACTGGGAGGTCAAGAACTTCCAGAAAGCCCTGGAAATAATAGATTCGAAACTTCACAGGGTAAGCGAATGGAAAATTGAGGGAAAAAACCTCATTTACACTGTTAAGAAATGCAATATTGTCGCTGAAGGGGATACATTCGATGCATATGTCTGCCACACTATCCGGGAGACTTTCAAAGGGGCTGTGGGCTACGCTTTCGGGAATAATGCTGAACTGGACATTAAAAAATTATTGTCACATGGAGATAATTGTTGTGAGGTGTTAATACGAATACCATAGGAGCAAATCGCTTTGGAAAAGGCGGGATGGTTGGAACACAAAGGAAAGGGGTAAACAAGCAAAATAAATTCGGGAGGATAATATGAAAACATTGCTGGAATACATAACATTCGTCAAAGGAATAGAATACCTGATAGTGGTTGCGTTTGGCTTTGCATTTATTGCATTGTGGATGCTGGTAAATACAAAGGAAAAAGAAGTTCTTAAAATGGTTTCACTGTTTGTCCCGCTTTCACTGATATTTGGCGGGGCGGCAATCGTAGTATCTTCATATGATACGGATGCTGCTCATACAAACGCTTCCGTAACCTCTGATATTGCCAGCAATCCGGCAACGATTGGTTTACAGGCCAATGCCACATGGTTCAAGGTCAATTCTTCAGAATACCTATCCTTGAAATACGAACCTGTAATTGATTTTCATAAAGCCATGAACGGCAAGGTCACTTGTGCCACGTGCCATCATAATAGCGGGGATGAAATCCATGCATGCAAGGATTGCCACGGGGCACCTTATAATCCGCATAACGCAAGCATGCCTGGTTTGAAGGCTGCCTACCATCAGCGCTGTATGTCGTGCCACAAAGAGGATTTCGGCAGCGGCCCTGAAAGCTGCACTAAATGCCATTCCGGGGCTATTCAAACCTCCAGTATCATTTCAGGTCCGCCCCGTCCTCACACATTGACATGGGAAACCTGCCCCAGATGCCACCAGAATGGAATCCCGGGCGGGCAGGAATCGAAGATCGTTTATCACGATAGCTGCCTCAAATGCCATGAAAAAGGTGTAGGGGGAGCTGCTGTAGTACCTGCCGACCACGCCGGGCGCGCAGGTAATACATGCCAGGGCTGTCACAAACCTATAGGAGGATAATATGATAACCAGAAGGAACTTTCTAAAAATCGGGGGATCGCTGATTGCCTGCGGCGTTGTTGGAAGCCAGGGAACTGCACTGGCATCTCTGGACTACACAGGCAACCCTGACCGCGTCGGAATGCTCACCGATACTACAAGGTGTATTGGATGTCGCAAATGTGAAGCGGCGTGTAATAAAGCAAACAACCTTCCGCCGCCAAAAACCTCGTTCGAGGACACTTCGGTTTTTGAAGAGAAAAGAAAACCCTACGTGGCAGACGTACAGTCATACACCGCTGTCAATCGTTATGAAGGGAAAGATGGAAAACCGGTTTACCGCAAAGTCCAGTGCATGCACTGCGACGAGCCGGCTTGCGTCTCAGCCTGCCCTGTAGCCGCAATGAAAAAGACAAAAGAAGGTCCTGTCGTATGGGATGAGAAACTGTGCATAGGCTGCCGATATTGCATCATAGCCTGTCCGTTCTACGTCCCTGCGTTTGAATACTCAAGTGCATTCACTCCCAGGATACAAAAGTGCTTCATGTGCTACAAGAGGCAATCAGAAGGTCTTATTCCGGCGTGCGCCGAGGCATGCCCGGTCGAAGCAATTACTTTTGGTAAAAGGAGCGAATTGCTGAAACAGGCAAAACTCAGGATATGGGGTGAACCTGACAAATATATCGACCATGTGTATGGTGAAGAGGAAGCGGGAGGCACCGGCTGGCTGTATATTTCAGGGGTTCCTTTTGAGAAGCTTGATTTCCCGATGAACCTTGGTATAACATCGTATCCTAAACTCACCAAGGACTTCCTGGGGATGGTCAATCTTACTCTCGTCATGTGGCCTGCCATGCTCGGGGGCTTCTACCTGGCGTCGCGTAACAGGGAACATCAGGCAGCTTATGATGAAAAATCGGAAACTAAGGAGGGTCAACCATGAACGAATACGGGAACGCGGAAAATAAAATGTACCATAAACATGAACAAACCGGCGCCGAGATTATGACATTCTGGATACGTGATAAGCTGTTTATGGGCCTTACCATGAAAGAGTATGTTAAAACACTCATCACACCGATTAACATAGCCGCAGGGCTGGTCGTAGCCGCAGGGCTTTACTTAATATTAATGAGGTTCTTGTTCGGACTTTCTGAAGTGACCGAAGGGTCAAATGAGCAGCCATGGGGACTTTTCCTTAGCTGGGGCCTTTTTAGCGGCGTGCCTTTTTCAGCTTCGGGATTTGTCGTCGGGACAGCGGTTTACATTTTCGGGCTTAAGAAATACCAGCCGATTGTAAAAAATGCAATCCTCCTAGGTCTCCTTGGCTATCTCTTCGCAGTAATCTTCCTGATGATAGACCTCGGCCGCCCCTGGCGGATATATTATCCGATGATTATTTCATTCGGAACTGCATCAGTAATGTTCCTGGTGGCATGGCATGTGGCTCTTTACCTGACGGTACAGGTCCTTGAATTTTCACCATCGACCCTGGCATGGCTGGGCATGAGGAAAGTCCGCAAAATAGTTACGGGTATGACCCTGGGGCTCACCATTTTCGGTGTGATGCTTTCTACCCTTCACCAGTCAGCGCTCAGCGCGATGTTCCTGCTTGCGCCGGGCAAGCTTCATCCGCTGTGGTACACATCGTATCTGCCCTGGCTTGCCTTTATCTCTGCCATTGGCGCAGCGCTGGCACTGGTAATCGTGGTCTCTAAACTAACGCAGGTATTCATGAAGGACAGGGCTGACTCCCACTACCTGGCAAGCCTTGATGGCATTACGCTAGGTCTTGGGAAAGCCGCATCGTTCGTGCTTTTTACTTACGTTGGATTCAGGTTAATCAGCGTGACACATGAGGGTGCATGGGGCTACCTGAATACGCCTTTCGGGCACTGGTTCCTTGTTGAGATAACGATACTTGGAGTTCTTCCTTTCCTGTTCTTATACGGGGTGCAGAAAAGGAATATAGGTCTTATCCAGTTCACCGCTGTACTGACGATGGTTGGAATCATATTGAACCGGTTCAATATTTCGCTTATCGCATTTAACTGGCAGCTCCCCAACAGGGAGCTTTTCTTCTGGAAGGAAGCTGTGGTAGTCGCAGCGGTTGTGATAATCGAAGTACTTGTCTACCGCTGGATTGTGAACCGGATGCCAGTGCTTCGGCAGCACCCGGATTATATAGGGGATGAACATTAACCGCTGGCCCGGTTAATCCGCCGCACACGACATTGACCGCTGGCTCGGCCATGCGTGGACATACTTTTTTGGTCAAAAATCCTGTTGTTTAAAACTCCAGAAGTGTTCTCTGGAAAGGGTCTTCTACTACCCCCTGGAGAACATTGAAATGTTTTTTGATTCGTTTCATAAGATGCGCCCTGAAATCACAATCAGGAAACAGATATGCAGGATTTTTTATAACTTTCATGGAAGAAAGGTCAAACAGCCCTATATCTTTCAATTCAAGTGTGCTCTTTGAGAAATGTTTTGCTGCCAGGTAGAAATACTCACATGTACGCCTGTATGTTTCAAGGTACTCCATTGCGATTTTCGGGTACACGGCAGCGTCCCATTCCTTTATCTCGATTCCAACGATATAGAACCTCTCGGATTCCTTGAATACCGCAATTATATCTGCAAGGTTGCACACGCTTTTCCTGCACAAAAAGGGCTTGATATGCATTTCCGAGGTATGAAAAACAGGGATTCCATGCCGGGAAATTGCGTTTACGATTTCATGTGAATTAATTGTTGCCCCGAAACTTGAGAATTTCATTATAGCCATGCACGAGGTCTCATAAGAAAAACATTGGGTAAACGGGGTGAAAGTGAAAAAGGATTACTTTCGCTCCGCTCTTGGCTCGCCCATATATCAGGGACTGAACTATTACAATTTGAGGTGATTCAAATGGATTTATTCTGGAGCGGTCTTGCAAGGCGTGCAGCCGAACATACAAGGGTTGAAAGGCGAAGCCAGTTCAGCAAAGTGCATGAAATCGCCATCAAAGAACTTGAAAGCAAGAACCATGTTGATGCAATTTAGTTCTTTACCTTTTTTCATGCGTTTGCTGCAATCATATTTATTAAGTATATGGTATCTATTTTACTTATGATACCTGAGAAATGTAAAAACCGGGAAGTTGCGAAAACACCGGTGATTAACTGCTGGTGCAATTATGCCTGCGGTAATACTGGCGGAAAGATGTGCGAACCATGGTGCAGGCTTGTAGAAAGATACGGCTTATGGACGTTAATAATAACGATAGGTGTTCCTGTCGCTATACTGATTTTAATCCTGAGAAACCGGTTATAAGCTACATTCTTCCTTTCAATCTTGAAACGCCCTGTCTTACCTTGAGGAGCAGTTTATCAGGCACGCATTCAAGGAAATCAGGATTTAGACAAACTGCGTGTATCATTGCAAGGGCTGCCCTATCAAAACTATTCTGTGCATAATAGGCAAGTCCCATTCCGAGATAGGCTTCCGGGAATTCAGGGTTAAGCCGCAGCGCTTCCTGGAATTCCCTGAGTGCGTCTTCGAATCTCCCCGCTTCTGCATAAGCATTGCCAAGATTGTTATGTGCAGGGGCATAATCAGGATTAATCCTGTGTGCCTCCTTGAATTCCTGTATTGCTTCTTCATTTCTTTTTTGAAGCGCATAGATATTGCCAAGGTTATTATGTGCAATTGCAAGCTCCGGATTTATCCTGAGCGCTCCCTCCAGTTCTCCGGCTGCCTCTTCGTATCTGCCTGAGCTGGCATAGATATTGCCAAGGTTGCAAAGCGCCTCGGCGTAATCGGGATTAAGATTCAGCGCTCTTTTAAGTTCATTTACCGCTTCCTCATGCATTCCCATCCTGTCATAAGTTACACCAAGGTTATTGTGGACTTCAATATAATCCGGATTAAGCCTGAGAGCTTCATTAAGCTCTTTGATTGCATCCTCATATTTTCCTATCATGTCGTAAGCAAGACCGAGGTTATTATGGATATTGTGGCTTAAGCCGATGCCTGAAGTAATATGGAAAGACGAATAATATCCGGTTAACAGTTCAACGGTTTCCCCGTCCAATCCATCTGTATTCAGCAGATGGTAATAATTTCCTTTCCGTTCGAATTTGCGGGCATCTATTTCTTTTATCGAGTCAATGCTGAAATCCACGAAAATAATAGAATCGGGCGAGAAACCGTCAATCAAAAGAAAAACATGGGGCCCGGAGCTTGCAGCTTTCACTTCAGATACAATGGAACCTAAGAGAATATAGCCAAGCTGTGTTATCGCGGCGCAGGATGCAAGGAGTTCCATTTCATCCGATTTTTCTTTTTCAGGGATATCTGCATTATCAAGGAGGAAAAAGATATCCTCATTCGCAAGATTAAGCCCATTGACCAATTGCCTAATGAGGCGCGTCGGAGCATCGGGACGGTAATAGCCCTTATTCTCCAACCGAAGCATCAGGTCTTTCAGGGAATTTATCAACCCGGCGCTGTCCTTTGCAACTATGGCGGCGTCAGCGGTTTGTTTTATCTTTTCAAATTCTATCTCTTCGAATAGCGTGTAGAGTTCTTTGAGTATTTCCTCGAAGTAGTTTTCCTTGTAACCGAGGCGTGTGAGGCTATCTTTGAGATGTGGAAATGTGTTTTCAATGGTCATTTTTTGCTATTCGTTGCATTTATCGGTTATAAGTTTTTAAAACTTAACTTTATTAATTTATGGTATTCAGCTTTCGATTCCACTTGAAATTCAAGTTTCTTACAGTTTTATTTTAAACCAAAGGGTTATGCACCTTTTTAAACCCTTTCAGAACGCTGAGGATTAATATTCGCAACACATACTGGGCATTTACTCATTTGTATTCCTCACTTTACCCTCTCTTGAGCAGAGAATAGTTGCCGCGGTTAGTACTATGGTTGCAGGAAGAAAGATGATCCCCAAGCTAAGAATGCTCACTGTTTCCATGATTGCCTGAACTAATAATAAGCCTGCCATAAGACCCAATTTCATCTTTCTTAACAGAACTATTGACCCACCAAAGAGCAATAAAGCAATAACTGCGACGGCAATCGCAGATGTAAATCCCTCTACTTGTACCATTGTCGTATAGCCTGAGCTTGAAAAACATGTTCCATTAGAATAGCAAGTGGTTCCTTGATATTCACCTGTGGGACCAAAGGCACTGTACAGTCCCATCGCAATACCATAAAGTCCTCCAACCCATGCTAAGATACGACCAATTTTTTTATTTTTTATTATAATCTTGATTGCTACGACAATGAATAAAGTCACAAACAAAAATAAGTACCCTAAACCTGGTAGTTCCAAGAATGAATTAATCATACATACAACCTTACAATCGAATTTTTGAGTTACTACTGAAAGCTATTACGCTGTTTAGCCTTAACTTTCGTAACTTATCAATTCTCCGTCTCGGTTAAAAAGCATTGTGTTGATATTCAAAACTGAAAGGATTAATCAGAAGCAAAAGCTATGAGGAGGCATCACTAAATCAGGACTCAACAATGTCGGAATCAATTGATATTATTTTTTCGCGTTTGCTTGATTGTTATATCGAAATAGAATATAATACAAAACTGCGCTCTATCAGATTTACAAGGTCAGGCAACCTGAAAGAAAAAACGACGCATGAAGCCACTTTTGAATTAGTCCGGTATTTTGAAGGTGAGAAAATAGATTTTTCATTTGAGGTCGATTTATCCTCTCAATCGCCTTTTACCCGGAAAGTGCTAAACGAGACAAGAAAAATCAAATATGGAACAACAATAACATATTCCGAACTTGCAAGGAATATAGACACGGCAGCCGTTCGCGCAGTAGGCGGGGCGCTTGCAAGAAACCCAATCCCTATTATTATTCCATGCCACAGGGTAGTGGCAAAAAACGGGATTGGCGGGTATTCAGCAGGCATTGGTATTAAAACCAGATTGCTGGAACTTGAAAAATCAAAAGCCAATAACCTTTAATATGTAACAGATGCATGTTGAGCCAGAGCCCCGATGGGGTAGCGGATATCCTTTGAGATTGCGGATCTTAAGACCTGGGTTCAAGTCCCAGTCGGGGCGCTTAATAAAACCCTTCGATATATTTAATACCGAAAATACCCTTACATACAAAATATTATGAAATTATCAGAAATGCTTAAAAACACTGCCTATGCGGTTCTGTTTGGCTTCTTCGGACTTATAATTGGAATCTGGATTGCAGATCTTCTATCCAACCTGATATTTAAAAATCTGGAACGGGTCACCACTATTTACATATCTTTAGTAATAATAATACTGGTAATCGTATCGACTTTTATACTTGGCTTTACCAAAGGCAGGAAATTACTTGACTAATTTAACCTGAAATATCGGGGAATTCCTGCATACCTTTGATGAAAAGACCTCGAAAATTTTGAATAAGCTTTAATATACACATCGCCATTACGGGATTTGATTTTGATGAACATCATTTTACTCGGTCCCCCAGGCGCGGGAAAAGGCACGCAGGCTAAGAAAATATCAGAGTATTATTCGCTGCCGCACATTTCTACAGGCGACATATTGCGTGAGAATATTAATAATAACACAAGCCTCGGTTTAAAAGCCAAATCCTATATGTCAAGAGGCGAGCTCGTCCCGGATGAGCTTTTAATAACCATTATAAAAGACAGGTTATCGAAAAATGACTGCTCATCAGGGTTCCTTCTGGACGGCTATCCAAGAACCATACCCCAGGCCGATGCGCTCCAGATGATTTTAACAGAATCGGGCAAAAAAGTGGATGTTGTCCTGAATATTTCAGTGAATGATGAGGAACTGATAGAGCGTCTCTCAGGACGAAGAATGTGCAAATGCGGTACAAGTTATCATATTATTTTCAATCGCCCGCAGATCGAGGATATATGCAATGCATGCAAAGGGAAATTATATCAGCGCGAAGATGACAAACCCGAAGCTATAAGAAACAGGTTAAATGTATATAAGAAACAAACGCAGCCGCTGATAAATTATTATAATAAGAAAAAATTATTACGAACAATTGATGGAAGCAGGGAAATTTCACAGATATTCGAGGATATAAAAAGAGAATTGGAGGAAATTGGAAAAATATGATTAAAAAAACATTAAGTAAGCTCGCGTTGTTCCTTGGTATCTTTTTGATGTTTGGTATTATTGCGTTTCCCGGAATGAGGGGTGTAATAGGCAACCTGATGAACATAATCCTGAAACCATTGTTGGGAGGGCTTCCTTTGCATATGATAATTTTCGTTCTTGCGGCTATTACTGGACTTTATGCCTCCCTTATCCAGAAATATACCATGGATTGGGAATTGATGAAACGTGTCCAGGAACGGATGAAGAACCTGCAGGCAGAATTCAAGCAGGCGCAGTTATCGAACAATGCATCGAAAATCAAAAAATTACAGGAGCAGCAGGCCGACATGATGGGAGACCAGATGGATATGATGAAGCAGCAGTTCAAACCCATGCTCTATATAAGTATCATTTCAATCCCTCTCTTTTTCTGGGTTTATCTTGAGATCGGTTTACATCCTAATGCAACTATGTATTTCCCCTTCTGGGGTCAGCAAAAATTAACCGACACACTTCTCGGACCTTTCCAATACTGGTTATTCTGGTATTTCCTGTGTTCAATACCTGTAAGCCAGATGACCAGGAAAGCATTGAACATAGGCGGTATGAATTGATAATAACAATCAGCGGTCCTCCCGGAAGCGGGAAAAGCACCTTCTCCAAAATATTATCAGCTAGACTTGGCATGGAACTTGTCTCCATGGGAGACGTTTTCAGGAAATGCGCGCAAAATCGGTGCATGGGTCTTTCGGAATTCGGTTTGCTTGCAAAATGCAACAGGGATATAGACCTGGAAATAGATGAAATGCAAAAAAAAATAGCAAGGGAAAGGGACAATATCATCCTTGAGGGACGTCTTTCCGGTTTTCTTGTGGATGCAAATCTTAAGGTCTGGCTCAAAGCCCCTCTTGAAATAAGGGCGGAGCGCATCGCGCGCCGCGAAAGCAAATCAGTGGAAAAAGCAATGGCAGAGACAAAAGAGAGAGAGCAGTGCGAAAGAGAAAGATACATCAATTATTATGATATAGATATCAGTGACCTTTCGGTGTATGACCTGGTTATAGATTCCAGTAAGTGGAGCCCTGAAGAGATAAGTGAAATAGCGATAAATGCGGTTGGGTTTTTAAAATGATTCTGCCTTCAGAGAAAAAAAGAGAAATACTTGTAAAATCCGAAGACGTGACCGACGGGAAGCACGGTAAAAAACCGGAAGAGCGTCCCCTGGAAGAATATATCAGGAAAGGTGTGGTTAACATTGATAAGCCAGCAGGCCCCACAAGCCATGAAGTGACCTCATGGGTCAAAAAAATCCTGAATCTGGATAAAGCAGGGCATAGCGGCACGCTTGATCCGAATGTTACAGGGCTTCTTCCGATTATGCTTGGCGAGTCGACAAGAGCGGTGGATGCACTTCTCACAGCGGGGAAAGAATACGTCTGTCTCATGAAACTACATACCGCAATGCCAGAAAAGACAATAAAAAGCATATTCAGCGACTTTACAGGTGAAATATTCCAGAAGCCTTCTATCAAATCTGCTGTAAAACGTGAAACCAGGTTGAGAACGATTTATTATCTTGAACTTCTTGAAATCGAAGACAACAATGTCCTTTTTAAGGTCGGATGTGAAGCAGGGACGTATATCCGTAAATTGTGCCATGACATGGGAATGGCGCTTGGCACTGGAGCGCACATGCAGGAACTCAGGCGCACAAAGAGCGGTCCTTTCCGGGAGGATGAGAAGCTGGTGACGCTCCAGGACCTCAGGGATGCGTATGTCGAATGGCAGGAGAGCGGGAATGAGGAGCAGTTGCGAAAGGTTATAAGTCCTATGGAATTCGGTCTTTCCCATCTTCCTGAAATAGTTATTCGTGATAATGCAGTGGATGCGATTTGCCACGGCGCGGGTCTTGCAGCCCCGGGTGTGCTGACGGTTGAAACCGGGATAGAAAGGGGAGACCTTGTTGCTATTTTTACATTAAAAGGCGAATCTGTGTCTTTTGGCAGGGCGCAGATGAAGTCCAATGAAATATTGAGGGCTGCTACGGGTATTGTAGTAGACACAGACCGCGTGCTTATGGAAGTCGGCACTTATCCAAAGGGATGGAAAGCAAAAGCATAAGAATCATAATGTATATTATGAAGGCGCGTGCCGAGGTAGTCTAGCGGCTAAGGCGCAAGCCTGGAAAGCTTGTGGGGCTTTGCCCCTCGGGAGTTCAATTCCCCCCCTCGGCGCCATATTTTTAAGCATTCAAATCAAAGTCGCAAAGAACGTCAATAATCTGTAGAATTCTCACAAAATTATTTATAGAACCACAAACACTTAGAATCATCTCATTCGGAGGTATTTATTATGGCAGGACAATTAAGCGGACAGCCTATTATCATACTCGACAAAGACAAAACAAGAACCCAGGGGAGAGACGCCCTCGGATTCAATATCACGGCAGCAAAAGCCGTAGCCGATGCGGTCAGGACTACACTTGGCCCGAAAGGCATGGACAAAATGCTTGTAAATCAGATCGGCGATGTGGTAATTACCAATGACGGCGCAACGATTTTACGTCAAATGGATATAAAGCACCCGGCAGCCAAAATGATGGTTGAAGTCGCCAGGACACAGGAAGATAAAGCCGGCGACGGGACCACAAGCGCAGTCGTACTTTCAGGAGAACTTTTGAGCAAAGCGCATGCCCTTGTTGAGCAGGGCGTTCATCCCACGACCATTACGAGAGGTTACAGTCTTGCAGCCGAAAAGGCAATAGAAATTCTTGATGAACTCGCTATTGACGCCTCGGATGATGTCCTTGAAAATATCGCAAGAACCGCCCTTACAGGAAAAAGCGCAGACCTTGCCCTTGATTCACTTGTCCAGTTATGCGTACAGACCGCCAAGTCGATTAAAGAAGGCGGCAAAGTGAATGTGAAGGAGAACATCAATATCATCCACCAGCGCGGTGGAAGCATAAAAGATACAAAATTCGTTCACGGGCTTGTTATCGATAAGGCAAGAGCGCATAAAAATATGCCCAAGAAAGTCGAGAACGCAAGAATAGCCATCCTTGATACCGGAATCGAGGTTGAAAAAACACAGGTCAAGTCAACTCTTAAAATTTCATCCCCCGAACTCCTCTCGGAAGCAAGGCTTGAAGAAAGCAAACTTGTTGAAGAAAGAGTAGAAGCGCTTGCAAGAAGCGGCGCCAATGTCGTATTCACAGAAAAAGGCATCGATGATATAGGAATGCATTACCTTAAAAAGAAAGGTATTTTTGCAGTGCGAAGATGCAGCGAAGATGAAATCAAGAAATTAGTAAAGGCAACCGGGGCACGCATTGTCTCGAAAGTGGACGGTGTCGAAGAGACAGACCTCGGAAAAGCTGCACTTGTCGAAGAGCGCGGCGTTGGCAATTATAAGATGGTCTATATCGAAGGATGCGACAATCCCAAAGCCGTATCCATTCTCATTTACAGCGGCGCGGAACATGTGGCTGATGAAATCGAGCGGGCGCTTGATGATGCGCTGCGTGTGGTCGGCGTGGTAATCGAAGACGGCAAGATTGTAGCCGGCGGCGGTTCGCCTGAAATCGAACTTGCAACAAGGCTCAGGAAGTACGCAAACACATATGGGGGAAGGGAACAGCTTGCAATAATGGCTTATGCTGATGCGCTTGAGGAAATACCCAAAGGTATAGCCGAAAATGCAGGTCTTGATGCAATCGATATCATCGTTGACCTCAGGAACAAGCATAATAAAGGCGCGAAAACTGCCGGGTTAAATGTATTCACCGGCAAGGCAGAGGACATGCTTGAACTGGGAGTAGTTGAGCCGCTCCGCGTGAAGACACAGGAAATCAAATCTGCGACAGATGCCGCAATAATGATTCTTCGCATTAACGATATCCTGATGGCAAAGGAAACAGGCATGATGGATGTCAAACCCGAACATACGGCGGACTTTTATGATGGTATCCAGGCCCCTGATGTTGGAGAAGACTAACATTAAAATAGAATAAAGCTTAAAATAACACATAATAACTCAATGAGGTTTGGTGTTAGTATGAGTTGCATGAATTGAAAAGCTGATTTTTTT